>NZ_JBEYHA010000112.1:0-1144 GCF_040635075.1 Nocardiopsis sp. NPDC007018 | reverse complement strand
CTAGTGTTCTGAGTCGTTAATTCGATGAAGATATGCGGCGATGGTCTCGAAGATCTCCTCGGCCGTCTTGGTCCATACGAACGGCCGAGGATCGTCGTTCCAGGTGTCGATCCACGCCTGGAGTGCGGTCTCCAGATCATTGACCGAGGTGTAGGACCCCCGCCGGATCATTCGGCGGGTGATCTCGGCGAAGAACCGCTCCACCAGGTTCAACCAACTGGAATAGGTCGGGATGAAGTGCAGGTGGAAGCGGGGATGGGCTAGCAGCCACTCCTTGATGATCGGCGCCTTGTGCGTGCCGTAGTTGTCCACGATCAGGTGGACATCCAGCTCATCGGGCGTTTCACGGTCGATCTGGTTGAGGAACTTACGGAACTCGATGGAGCGGTGCCTGCGGTGGTGGGCCGAGATCACCTTGCCCGAGGCCGTGTCCAGAGCCGCGAACAGGGTGGTCGTGCCGTGCCGGATGTAATCGTGGGTCTGGCGTTCGGGCACGGCGGGCATCATCGGCAGCACTGGGGCTGACCGGTTCAGCGCCTGGATCTGGGACTTCTCGTCCACGCACAGCACCAGCGCCGCGTCCGGCGGGTTCAGGTAGAGGCCGGTGACGTCGCGGACCTTCTCGATGAAGAACGGGTCGTTGGACACCTTCCACTCATCGACCAGATGGGGCTTGAGGCCGAACGCCCGCCAGATCCGTGAGACGGCGGTCTGGTTCAGCCCGGTCTTGGTGGCCATCGACCGGGTCGACCAGTGCGTACCCCCGTCCGGTGGGGGCTGCTCCAGGGTCTGCCGGATGACCTCTTCGACGTGGGCGTCGGTGATCTTGCGAGGTTGGCCCGGACGCTCCTTGTCCGAGAGAGCTTGGAGTCCGCCGTCGATGTAGCGGTTGCGCCACTTGCCCACCGTCTGCGGCCAGACCCCCAGTTTCCGGGCGACCTCGGCATCGGTGCCGCCCTCGGCGCAGCGCAGGATGATCCGTGCACGCTGCGCCATGACCTGCGCCGACGTGCGCCGACGTGCGATCTGTTCCAGCGTGCGCCGGTCCTCGTCACTGACTACCAGGGGTCTCTTCTTCCTGCCGCGTTGCGCCATGAGACCATCGTAACCAATTCTTCATCGAATTAACGACTCAGAACACTAG
>NZ_JBEYHA010000111.1:0-1229 GCF_040635075.1 Nocardiopsis sp. NPDC007018 | reverse complement strand
GGTTGGTGCCCGCCAGTCGGACCGGGTTGGAGCCGGAGTTGACGAACGCGATGTCGGTGTCGTCCACGTAGTGCCAGTTGAAGGCGTAGCCGATGACGGCGCCGACCGGGGCGCGGACGACGAGCGCCGGGTTCTCGACCCGTTCACCTTGTGGGGGAAGGTGAATGTCACCTCCGAGTGAGGTCTGGTGGGACGTCATGACGGTCTACCTCTTGGTCCAGTCCCGTCACGTGGGCCCGGTGCCGGACACCGACCGGTATCGGTCCTGCTCGGGACGCCCGCCGTGGTTCCCAACCGCCCGTACCAGCGCCGGAAGTCGCGTCACTGGGCCGTTCCACTGGTACGGGTGTCACAGCACACCCACAGGTAACAGGGACCTTGACGACGGGTGACGGGCTCTTTACCGTCCTCGGTACTGGGTGGACGGAGGCTCCCGAAACCCACGGGAACGTTCCCGGGCACCCCCGCCCGGGCCCACGGAAATAACCGGCCGTGGGTGCGTCCCACCCGCCCTGGTCCGGAGACGGTCCGGGTCACCCCGCTACGGCCCCCAGGGTCGTGACCCAGAAGAAGGGCTCCCTCATGAGCATCAGCAGCAAGATCCGCTCGACCGCGGCCGTCGGTGCCGCCACCGCCCTGGCCTTCACGTTGATGCCCGCGGGCACCGCCAGCGCGCACGGCTACATCAACAACCCGCCCAGCCGCCAGGCCCAGTGCGCCGCCGGAACGGTCTCCTGCGGCCCCATCCAGTACGAGCCCCAGAGCGTCGAGGGCCCCAAGGGCCTGATGAGCTGTTCGGGAGGCAACGCCGCCTTCTCCGAGCTGGACGACGACAACTATGGCTGGGACGTCACCCCGGTCGGCAACTCCGTCACCTTCGACTGGACGATCACCGCCCGGCACTCGACCAGCACGTGGGAATACTTCATCGACGGTCAGCAGATCGAGAGCATCGACGACGGCGGTGCGCAGCCGCCGGCGAACTTCTCCCACACCGTCGACCTCTCCGGCTACAGCGGTGAGCAGACGGTGCTGGCGCGCTGGAACGTGGCCGACACCCCGATGGCCTTCTACGTCTGCGTCGACCTCAACGTCGGCGCCCTCTAGGCACCCGGAGGCCCCCTCCTCCGCTCGCCGCGAACCAGATGCCGGACGTGCTGTACGCGGTCTCCGACTGGCTGCCGCTCAGCCACGCGATCGACGCGGTCAACGCCGTGGCGGCCGGTGAC
>NZ_JBEYHA010000110.1:0-1526 GCF_040635075.1 Nocardiopsis sp. NPDC007018 | reverse complement strand
GCTGGGCACGGTCATCTGGGCCGAGTTCACCCTTCCGGCCTTGGCCAATGGGGGCGTTCGGTGACCGGTAGCACTCAGCTCAGCGATGGGGTGCGGTCCGTCTTGACCGCGCCCCGAGGCCGCCGGTTCCCGCGCTCCGGAGAACGCCCGCGGCGCACGTCCGTCCCTCGGATCGTTCCCTCCCGGAACGCGTCTTCTCAGGAATCCTCCTTGCGGCGCGTTCCGGCCCAGGCGCAAGCGTCTCGGCCGGGATCGCCGCAGCCGGAGATGCCCTGGGAGGAGACTCATCAGGCCAGGCAGGAACGCCTGCTCCGCCAGATGCACGGCAACCCCCGGGTCGCGTACATGCTCCAACACGGCCCGGTCCCGCACTGGGTCAAGGTCGCCCGCCACCACCGCGAACAGAAGGCCCGGGAAGCTCGACAGGCCGCCGCGAACGCCCGAACCGAGCTGCCGGAACCCGTGCGCCCCCGGGGCCGTCACCGCGCCCCGCGCCGCTGGTGGGCATGGCCCGTCACCGCCATGGGGGCGTCACTGCTCTACGGCCTGCACGTCCTGGGCACCGCCGGCCCGGCCCTGAACCACAACATCGGCATCCTGACCTAACCCAACACAAGAAGGACAGGGCCCGGAGGCGACAACGCCACCGGGCCCCACGCACGTTCTGGGACAGGTTCACGTCGACCACGTTTCAGTGGGGCGGTCGAATACCGACCGGTGGTGAAATCGGCACGCTGAGACGGTCGGTTCTGATGTACCGTCCCAAGGAGTCCCGGTCCCTCCGAAGCAAGGCATCCAACCGACGCAGATTCGGGAAACGCTGAGCCCTATGGAGATTGCTATCCGTATGTTCCCAGTGTCCGTATTTCGAGTAGTTGGGAAAACGGCCGCTTGCCGCTGGTAAGTTGCCAGGTCGAAGAGTCTGCTCCCCGCGCACGCGGGGATGGACCCTCCAGGGTGTGCGCCAGCCCGGCCATCAGGTTCTGCTCCCCGCGCACGCGGGGATGACCTTGCCGGTCCTACGGGCGTGCTCCCGCCGGGCTTCGCCACGGCCCACGGCGTATCCTGACCCCGCGAACGAGCGACGCACCACGGCGTGACCCCCCGTGTACCCGACCCCCCGAGGCAAGGTGGACGTCATGAGTGCACACCCCCGGAACGAACAGTCGTGGTCCGGCAGCGAGCTGGCCCGCTACGAGGCCGCACTGGAGGCGATCCACGGCGCGATGGGCGCCTACAGTGCCCTGATCGCTCACGAAGAGGCCAAGGACGCCCCCGATGAGCAGGTGATCGAGAAGGCAAGCGCTGGCCGACGCGCGTGCGTCCGCCGCCGTGAGAGCCTCGACCCCGCGAACGCGACCGACATCGCGCGGGTGCGTGCCGAGTTCAGCGCCCTGGCCGAAACGGTGCGGGCCTCCCGCCGGTGAAAGATCCCCGTCCGGCCTCGCGGGTGGGCCGACGTGTGGTCGGGTGGGCGATCGACTCCTCGCCCACGGCGGCGTTGACCACGAACGCTGACCGCCCGG
>NZ_JBEYHA010000109.1:0-1527 GCF_040635075.1 Nocardiopsis sp. NPDC007018 | reverse complement strand
CACTCACATTCCCGTTCAATATTGCCATACCCGGGGGCGGTGACTGAGCGTGCGCACCCGCCCCTCGTCGTGTGCCGGTCGCGGGGGTCAGTCGTTGGTGGACTCGATGTACTCGAGGGTCTCGTAGCCGTCGTCGCCGAAGTGGAAGACCTCGAAGGTGGCGGAGGTGGGGTCGCCGTTGTCGTCGAGGTCGATGTCGCCGCTCATGCCTTGGTAGTCGATGGGTTGGCCGTCGGCGAGGAGGTCGCGGCACTGCTCGAAGCCGGTGCACGCGGTGCCGTGCGGGCGGGTGACGTCGGCGATGTGTCCGACGTACTCGGCGGGGTCGACGGACCCGGCGGATTCGGCGGCCAGGGCGATGGTGGTGACGCAGTCGAAGATGTGCGGCGCGAACTGGAAGACGTCGAGGTCGGGGTCGAAGGCGCGCAGGCCCTCGTTGAACTCGGGGTTGTCGGCGCTGGGGGCGACTCCGGTGGTGCCGGTGACGGCGCCGGTGGAGGTGGCGCCGACGCTCGCTTCCAGGTCGGGGTCGTTGAGGCCGTCGGTGAGGTAGAACTGGCTCTCGGTCCCGCTCTCGATGAGGGCTGCCATGAGCTGCGTGCCCTCCTGGAAGGAGATGAGGGCCACGGCGTGGGCTCCGGAGTCGGCGGCCGCGCTGATGACGGCGCCGAAGTTGGTGGCGTCGGGGTCGTAGGTCTCGCTGAGGACGACGTTGGCGCCCAGGGCCTGGAGTTCGGTCTCGACGGCCGTGAGGTAGCCGTTGCCGTAGTCGTCGGCGCGGGCGATGACGGCGACGTCGAGGTGTCCGTCGTCGACGATGCGGCGCGCGAGGACGGGTCCGGCGAGGAGGTCGCTGGGCGCGGTGCGGAAGAAGTAGCCGCCGTCCTCGACCCGGGTGAGGTCGGGGGCGGTGCTGGAGCCGGAGCACTGGGCGATGCCCGCCCCGGTGACGGCGGGGTGGCTGGCCCGGGTCATCACGGAGGCGGCGGCGCCGATGACGGCGTTGACGTCGGCGGAGACGAGGTCGTTGGCGGCCTGTGTGGCCTGGGCCGCGTCGCCGGCCTCGTCGGCGATGACGGGCGGGGGGACGGGGGCGCCGAGGATGCCCCCCGCGGTGTTGATCTCGTCGATGGCGTAGTTGACGGCCGCGGTCTGGGCGGGGCCGAGGAAGCTGAGGCTGCCGGTCTGGGGGTAGAGGAGTCCGAAGGTGAATTCGTCGCTGTCGGGGGTGTCGGGGCCGGTGCCGAGGACGTCGCCGCAGGCGGTGAGGGTCAGGGCGGCCGCTGGGAGGGCGAGGGGCCTGTGGGGCATGTGGGGCGTCCGTTCGGGTGGCGTGGAGCGTCCGGGGGGTGGGGACGCGCGGGCGTCGGGCCCCGGGGCGCGTGTGCCGTGGCGCGTGGTCCGTTCCGTGTACGACGAGGCACGGCGCGCGGGGTGCGGCCGTGCCGGGCCCACACCTCGGGCCGGTACGTCATGTCGCCGGTGGGCATGTCCCGCTGCATGACCGTGTACAGGTCGGCGAGGGAG
>NZ_JBEYHA010000108.1:0-1777 GCF_040635075.1 Nocardiopsis sp. NPDC007018 | reverse complement strand
TCTCTGCGGCGGGCCCGGGGGGGGGGGGGGGGGCCCCCCCCCCCCCCCCCCGCCGCCGTTAGCGGACCCAGGGTTTGGCGTGAAGCTCGCCTAACGCCCGAGCCCGTCTCCCCGGCTCGCTGGACGAACCGACACGCCTCGTCCCCGAACCGCGACAACCAGCCACTCCACCCCACAGCACACGCGGCACTCGTCCAGTCACCACCAGCCACCCGGCTACAGAGTCATAACGAGCAGAAGGCGACTGAGACGCAACGGCCCCCCGCCGCTTCCGCAGGCACCCGATACCGGATTAAGCTCCGCTAACGCTCCTGATGAAGTCATGCCACACATAACGGGCAACAGGACGCGACAGCACAATCGGCACGGCTGCGCAGAACAGCCGGTTGAACGGAGTGACCACGAACATGGCAAGCAAGAAGTTCCTGAGCCTCACTGCCGCAACCGCGGCCCTCGTGCTCGGGCTCACCGCGTGTGGCAACGGGGACGCCGGCGGCGACAGCGCCGACGGCGGCAACGACGGCAACGGCGGCTCCGGCGAGGAGTTCACCTTCGGCATCCTCTACCCGCAGACCGGCAGCCTGGCCTTCCTCGGCCCGCCCCAGATCACCGCCGCCAAGTACGCCATCGACGAGATCAACAACGCCGGCGGCATCCTGGGCACCCAGGTCCCCGCCATCGTCGAGGGCGACGAGGCGGGCGACGCGGCCCAGGCCAACCAGGCCGCCAACGACCTCGTCTCCGCCGACGTCAACGCCGTCATCGGCGCCGCCGCCTCCGCCATGACGCAGGCCAGCTACGACACCATCACCTCCGCCAACGTCGTCCAGTGCTCCGGCTCCAACACGGCGCCCGACCTCAGCGACATCGACGACAACGGCTACTTCTTCCGCACCGCGCCCAGCGACCTCCTCTCCGGTCCGGTCCTGGCCCGCCAGATGGTCGACGACGGCGCCTTCGACGTCGCCGTCATCGCCCGCGCCGACGACTACGGCGACGGCTACCGCAGCGCCGTCGAGGCCGAACTGGAGGCCCTGGGCGCGAACGTGGTCGCGACCGAGAACTACGACCCGGACGCCACCAACTACGACTCCGTGGTCAACTCCGTCTCCAACGCCGACCCCGACGCCGTCGCCCTGATCTCCTTCCAGGAGGGCGCCCAGGTCATCGCCGAACTCATCGAGTCCGGCATCACCGGCGACCAGCTCTACATCACCGACGGCCTGAACGACCCCGAGCTCGGCACCACCGTCAACGAGGACGACCCCGACGTCATCACCGGCGTCACCGGCGTCGCCCCCGGTGCCGACAACCCCGAGTTCAACGAGGGCCTGCGCGCCTTCGACCCCGACCTCGACGTCTTCCAGTTCGCGCCGCAGGTCTTCGACTGCGTCACCGCGATCGCCCTGGCCGCCGAGTCCGCCGGGACCGTCGACCCCGCCGAGTACGTCGAGCACCTGCCCGAGATCAGCCGCCCCGAAGGCACCGCGTGCGGCTCCTTCGAGGAGTGCCGCGACCTCCTCGCCGACGGTGAGTCCATCGACTTCCAGGGCACCAGCGGCAACATCGACTTCGACGACAACGGCGACCCCACCTCCGCCACCTTCGAGGTCTTCCACTTCGGCGACGACGGCTACGAGACCCTCGGGTTCGAGGAGTACTCCGTCAACGAGTAACCACGGACGACCCGCCCCGCCACGGGCCACCACACCCCGGCCGAGCGGCGCCGCCCACCGCACACCGTGCGAACCGTCCGGGGGTGCGGGGCACCAGCCCC
>NZ_JBEYHA010000107.1:0-2360 GCF_040635075.1 Nocardiopsis sp. NPDC007018 | reverse complement strand
GTAGCCGAGGAGGCCGATCTTGCCGACGTCGTACGGGTTGTCGTACTGAATCCACTCCTTGCCGCGCAGGGTGTGGCCCACCGTCCGCCGCCCGCGCCCGCCCGCAGCGCCTCCCGCCCTCCTGGCTAGGCTGGGGGGATGTCGGAGACCGGGGAGCCGCCCCAGGCCGTACCACCGCCGGACGCACCACCGCCGGGTACCGCTCCGCCCTCGCACGCGCCGACCGCCGCCGCTCCCGCCCCCGGCACGCGACCCCCGGCCGTCCCCACCGGGCGCACCGCCCCGCTGGACGGCGCCTCCTGGCCGGGCGAGCTGCGCCCCTACCAGCGCGTGGCACTCGCGGAGGTGGACCGGCGCTGGGCCGACGGCGCGCACCGGACCTGGATCGTGCTGCCTCCCGGCTCCGGCAAGACCCTCGTCGGGCTGGAGGCCGCACGCCGCCTGGGCCGCCGCACCGTGGTCCTGGTGCCCAACACCGCGATCCAGGGCCAGTGGGTGGGGCACTGGGAGCGGTTCACCCGCCCCGAGGGGTGCGCCGCCGGGACCTCCAGGGACCTCGGTCACGCCGTCAACGTGCTCACCTACCAGTCGCTGGCCGTCTTCGACCCGGACGCCGAGACCGACGAGGAGGGGCGCTCGGCCACCCCCGTCCGCGACCGGCTGCACGCCAACGGGCGCGCCCTGGTGGACGCGCTGCACGCCGCCGGTCCGCTCACCCTCCTTCTGGACGAGTGCCACCACCTGCTCCAGGTGTGGGGGCGCCTGCTCGCCGAGGTCCTCGACGGGCTTCCCGACGCCCGTGTGGTCGGCCTGACCGGGACCCCCGCCGCGAGCCTCACCGCCTCGGAGAAGGACCTGGTCGACCGGCTCTTCGGCCCGCCCGTCACCGGAGCGTCCCTGCCCGCGCTGGTCCGGGACGGCTACCTGGCCCCGTTCGCCGAACTCGTGCACGTCACCGAACCCACGCTCACCGAGCACGAGTACCTGGCGGGGCAGGCCTCCCGCTTCGAGGCGATGTGCACGGACCTGCTCGCCCCCGGGTTCGCGACCACGGACTTCCTCCCCTGGCTGGACGCGCGCTTCGTGTCCCGAGACGCCCGGGAGGGCGGGCGCGTGGGGTGGGGAACCCTGGCCGTGCGGGAACCGGAGCTCACCGACGCCGTGCTGCGACTCCACCACCGGGGGCTGGTCGCGCTGCCCGAGGGGGCCCGGCTGCGGGAGCGGCACCGGCACCCTCCGCAGGCCGAGGACTGGACGGCGCTGATCGGCGACTACGCCCGCAACTGTCTGGACCCGGAGGTCGAACGGGACCGGGAGGCCCGCGACCGTGTCCGGACGGCCCTTCCCTCAGTGGGCTACCACCTCACCCGCAACGGCATCCGGCGCGGAGCCTCACCGGTGGACCGGGTCCTGGCCCGCAGCGCCGCGAAGTCCCTGGCCACGGTGGAGATCCTGGCCGCCGAAAGCGACGCGGTGGGGCCCCGGCTCCGCGCGCTCGTGCTCTGCGACCACGAACGCGCCACCGCCCGCGCTCCCGCCGCGCTCCGGGGCGTGCTCTCCGACGACGCCGGTTCGGCGTGGCTCCAGGTGAGCCAGCTCGCCGCCGACCCCCGTACCTCGGCGCTGGACCCGGTCCTGGTCACCGGCCGTACCGTGGCGGTGGGTCGCGGCACCGGCACGGCGTTCCTGGAGTTCGCCCGGGCCGCGCTGCCCGGGGTCGATCTGACCCTGCGCGAGACCGACGGCTTGTACCAGGTGGAGGGTGCCTGGACCTCGCGTACGTGGGTGGGCGTGGTGACGGCCTTCCTGGAGTCCGGCGGCTGCCAGGTGCTGGTGGGGACGCGGGCGCTGCTCGGCGAAGGGTGGGACGCGCGCGGGGTGAACACCGTGGTGGACCTGACCACCGCCACCACTCCCACGTCGGTAGTGCAGAGCCGGGGGCGGGCGCTGCGCCTGGACCCGTCGTGGCCGGAGAAGGTGGCGCACACCTGGACGGTGGTGTGCGTGAGCCGCGAGCACCCGCGCGGCGCGGCCGACTGGGGCCGCTTCGTGCGCAAACACGAGGGCTATCTGGGGGTGGGCGCGGACGGCGAGGTGATGAGCGGGGTGGCGCACGTGGACCCGGAGCTGTCCCCGTACGACCCGCCCGAGGACCCGGCGCGGGTGAACCGCCGGATGGCGGCGCGCGCGGCGGACCGCGAGGGGACCCGGGCCCGGTGGCGTCCGGGCGCGGGCTACGCGGACGTGCTCCTGCCGACGCTGCGGGTGCGGGAGGCGCGTGCGCTGCCGTCGGCTTCGGCCGGGGCGGTGGCCCGGCGTCCGGCCGCCGCCCCCCCCCCCCCCAAGGCTACCAGGGGGTA
>NZ_JBEYHA010000106.1:0-2418 GCF_040635075.1 Nocardiopsis sp. NPDC007018 | reverse complement strand
GGGCGAGGGAGTTCAGGTGTTGCGTCACAACAAGACCATGGGCTCCCTCGCCTCATGCTCAGACCACGCACCCCTGGGAATTACTCATCTAGGCGAGCCCCCGCCGGGCCGACCGGCGGGGCCTACCGGGGCCTGACGGCGCTGGCCACCAGGTGCACGCCGACGTAGTCGTCGGAGTCGGCGGCGTGCAGCTCCATCTCCACGAGCCGCGCCATCGAGCGGGGGTCGCGGGCCAGCATCATCTCCACGGTGGAGGCCGACAGGACCGTGCGCGGCTTGATCCACTCCAGTTCGAGCCCGGCCTCGGTGACCATCTCCGTGAGCTGTTCGGCGGTGAAGCACCGGGTGATCGACCCGTCCGGCCAGGGCACCAGGAGCACGTCGGCGCTGGGGGCGTGGCTCAGCTCGGGCCAGGCGTCCTGCTCGGCCAGCAACGCCATGCCCAGCACCACCGAGTCCACGCAGATCAGCACCCGGCCGCCGGGGCGCAGCACCCGGGCCACCTCCGCCATGGAGGACTCGGTGGCCAGCTGCCGGGAGAACACCCGGTTGTCGGCGATCACCCCGTCGAAGGACCCCGGAGCGAAGGCCCGCAGGAACGCGGAGTCGCCGACCACGTGCCGCAGGCGTCCGCGGGGCGTGGGGCGCGGGACCACCGCCCGCCCGTTGACCAGGGTGAGGGGGCGGCGCATGGCCATGTCCACGGAGGGCAGCAGGGTGACGACGTCGTGACCGGCAGCCACGGCGCGGGGGGTCCCCTGGAAGTCGGGGCTGGACAGGTCGAGCAGCCGGGCGGGCCGTTCGGGGAGCCAGCGGCTGATCTGCGCCTCCGCGACCGCCCAGTAGAAGCGCCAGTAGTCCGAGAGTCGGTCGGTGGTGGCGAACTGGGCGGCGGGCGATCGGGGTCGGTCGGAGGCCGGAGTCGAGGACGGTCGCACGTGCACTCCTCTCCATCCTTCAGTGAGTCCTACCCGCACTCTGCCATGCCTCACCTTCGCCGACGCGCGCAAACGACAAAGTTCGGCCGGACGCCCCCACCTTCCGCCCGGACGGCGGAATCAGCGCGCGGGGGACGTTGTTGTCACCAGCACCGCCGGGGGGAGAGCTCCGGCAGGGGCCCGGAGTCGAGCCCGGGACGGCGACAGGGAAGGGGCGGGGTTCGGGACATGGCGACCGCTGGTGCGTGCCTTGAGCGCGAGGAAACGGCGTTGGCGCCACGCGGCGTCGACGCGCAGGTCGGGGGTGTGGGAACGTATCTTTGGGACACGGACACCCCACCAGGGACCAGCGCGAGGAGGCCGAAGGGCTTGGACCAGAGCCAGGAGACAGCCGGGGAACGGGACGAGCGGTTCGAGAGGGACGTGCTTCCCTTCCTCGACCAGCTCTACTCGGCGGCGCTGCGCATGACACGCAACCCCTCGGACGCCGAGGACCTGGTGCAGGAGACCTTCGCCAAGGCGTTCGGCTCCTTCCACCAGTTCAAGGCGGGGACCAACCTCAAGGCGTGGCTGTACCGCATCCTCACGAACACCTTCATCAACTCCTACCGCAAGAAGCAGCGGGAACCGAAGCAGGCCGGTACGGAGGACGTCGAGGACTGGCAGCTCGCCCAGGCGGCCTCGCACACGGCGGCGGGGCTGAAGTCCGCTGAGGCCGAGGCGCTCGAACACCTCCCCGACAGTGACGTCAAGCGGGCCCTACAGGAGCTTCCCGAGGACTTCCGGATCGCGGTGTACCTCGCGGACGTCGAGGGCTTCGCCTACAAGGAGGTCGCCGAGATCATGGGGACCCCCATCGGAACGGTCATGTCGCGGCTCCACAGGGGGCGGCGCCAGCTGCGCACCCACCTGGAGGAGTACGCGGTGGACCGTGGGTTCCTCCCCGCGACCAGGGCCGCCGAGGCCGCTGCCGTCGCGTCGGGGTCGTCGGCGGGGGGCCGGGGACAGGTGAGCGGTTCGGATCGAGGAGACCGGCGATGAGCGGCGGCCAGGACAAGTCGGAGACGGACACCCCGTGCAGCGAGGTGTTGGAGAAGCTCTACACCTACCTTGACGGCGAGCTCGCGGAGAGCGACTGCCCCGAGGTCAGGGCGCACCTGGACGGGTGCGGTCCGTGCCTGGACGAGTACGGCCTGGAGGAGGCCGTGAAGAAGCTCGTCGCCAAGCACTGCGGCTGTGATCCGGTCCCGCTGGACCTGCGGGACAAGGTCCTGGGAAGGCTGGCGCGGGCCCGCGACGAGCAGTTGGCGCGCGAGGCCAGGGCCGACGTCCCCGGGGCGCCCGCCTGAGGCGCGGCTGAGCCGTCGGCGGCCCGGGGCCGCGTGCGAAAGCCCCATGACGTACACCTGGTCGCACCGCCCGGCCAGGTCGAGCAGGGACTCCTCCACCGCCCCGTACCAGTCGTCGCTGGTGGTGGTGG
>NZ_JBEYHA010000105.1:0-2956 GCF_040635075.1 Nocardiopsis sp. NPDC007018 | reverse complement strand
CTCCACCTTCCTGGCCATGCTCGGCATCGCCTGCATCCTCATCTGCTACAAGCACCTGGCCAAGCATGCCGATGGCTTTTGAGATGAGCTCTAAGTGCGGCTAGAGTATTAGGGGGTAGACTTGTTCCCAGTCCGTTCGTCTGCCTTGCATAGAGAGAGTCCGCCCATGGCTGAGGCGTCCTTCGTTTCAACAACCATCCCCTATGTCAACGCAACCCCCCATCTGGGGCATGCGCTTGAGTATGTGGAGGCCGATGCTTACGCGCGCCACATGTCATCTATGGGGCAGGATGTTTACTTCCTCAGCGGCTCTGACGAGAATAGCCTTAAGAATGTTCTTGCAGCCGAAAAAGAAGGAATTGCCACCAGTGAACTCGTTAGTCGGAACGTGGTGGCATTTAAGGAGCTAATTGAGAAATTTGATATTGGCATAACGCATTTCATTCGAACCAGTGTGGATGCCGAACACATCAAGGGTGCCACCGAGATCTGGAAAAGCATCGCCGCCAGCGGCGATATTTACGCCAAAGACTACGAGGGCCTTTACTGTGTGGGATGTGAGCAGTTCTACTCTCCCGCTGAACTGGTGGGTGGTAAGTGCCCTGAACACAACGTCGAACCAGAGAAGGTTTCCGAGCACAACTACTTCTTTCGACTCTCCCGGTATCAGGATCGCATTCTTGAAGCGATCGAGTCGGGCGAACTGAAGATTGTCCCGGAGTCCAGGCGCAACGAGGTGGCAAGTTTCGTGCGTTCTGGGTTGGAGGACATCAGTATCTCCCGCTCCACGAGCCGGGCTCGGGGCTGGGGTATCCCGGTGCCGGAAGACCCGGCACAGGTGATGTACGTCTGGATCGATGCCCTCACCAACTACATCAACGCACTCCGTTGGACTGAGGGGAGTGAGGAATACAAGCGCTACTGGGCCGAGGCCGGTCAGCGTGTACATGTGGTAGGCAAAGGAGTGACCCGGTTTCACGCGGTCTACTGGCCAGCGATGCTTATGTCCGCAGGGATTGCCCTGCCCACGGATGTTGTCGTCCATGGCTATATCACCGTACAGGGCCAAAAGATCAGCAAGTCCCTAGGTAATGGCGCAGACCCCTCCGAACTCATCGAGCGGTACGGCTCGGACGCGATTCGCTACTTCCTTCTCGCCGATTTTACACCGTTCGGTGACAGCGACTTCAGTGAAGAGCGATTGATCAGTCGTTACAACACGGATCTGGCTAATGGGCTTGGCAATCTGTTGAACCGATCCGTGAGCATGATCATGCGTTACCGGGACGGGGTGGTCCCAGAGTCGGGACCTATAACGGATGCGGAGCGCTCCCTTGCGGAACAGGTTCTCGCTTCCGAACAGGGCAGTGTAGTGGCGATGCAGGGCTACGACCATCGCGACGCGATGTCGAACATCTGGGCCCTTGTTCGCCGTAGCAACGCTTACGTGGACGAACGCGCGCCCTGGCACCTGGCGAAACAGGGTGATGATGAGGCACTGAACACGACTCTGCACCATCTGGTCGCCGCGATTCGCCAGATCGGTCGACTTCTGATCCCTTTCCTCCCCGGCGCTGCGCAGAGCCTCCTATCACAATTGGGCACAGACGCGTTGAAGGTGCCGGGGACCGGAGAATGGCGGCAGGAGATTACCGGTACCCGCTTGGAAAAGGCCCCGGCCCTGTTCCCGCGGATCGAAGCCGTTCCCTGAACCGGCTCTTGACCGCATCGGGCACCGTCACCAGCCGACCCGTGACCCTAGCCAGCGCAAGCAGGCTAGGGCTTCCAGGCGCTGGAACCTCCTCAGAGCCGCGGGTCCCGGTCGCGTGGACGAAGCGACGAATCGCCCGGCGAGGGCCGCGAGTGCGCTGTCGACTCCGTCGGAATCGGCATTCTGCCCGGCTGGGTGCCGCTCAAGGATCTCCTGGGGGTTCCCATGCCCTTGAACCGCCGCGCATAGTGCGAAGATCAGTGGATCAATCCAAGCGGCACCCCGTGCGGCATGAGCCCAGTCCACAAACGTCACTGATCCGTCCGCACCCAAGATGATGTTGTCCGACCTCAGGTCGGAATGGAGCAGAGTGTCTCCACCGGCGGCAGTAGGGAACACCGCCTCCAACCTTGCCAACAGTCTCAAGTGGGGTCGGGCCTCGGCCGGTGTCTCCGCCGGTAATGCGCCTTGGGATTCCATCCAATTCCACCCCTGCCAAAGTGCGAAATCACCTCCCCATGACTCCAGCCCAGGTATCGGGCAGGGGGTCATGAGGGAGGAGCACGCATCCATGTGGTTCAGAACCGCGGTGAGGTCGTTGTCACTCCAGGGAACCGGAACGACCCGTCCCATAATATCCTCGAACACTAGGGCGAGCCATGCGCTGGCGCGCACCTCCCCCAGAAAGCGCGGGGCGGGAAAATTCGAAGGAATTCGTTCGGCAAAGTACCGTTCCCTTGTGTAAAGGGAGGAGGCGAAGGAGTCGGTTTCGAGGTTGATGGCTTTCACGAACGCCCGTTGGCCGTCCATGCAGATAATTCGACTAGCCAGTCCTCTAGAGAAGCCCCCGCGCTGCGTCTCGGACGCTACAATCGTTGAACCCAGTAATTGTTGCACACGAACTGTCAGCGGGCGGGGTGCATCACTCCAATTCAAGCGGTTTGTAACGGCCTTGGGAAAGGTACTTGTCACGGGTGCGTCCTTAGCTTGATTATTTTTATCAAGCAGTGTACAGCATGCGGCCTGGGGAGGTCGAGATCGCCAATGCCGAGTGGGTGGACTTGTGCAATAAGACCCGTGTTCGCGGTGAGATAGGCCCTGTGCCATCGGTTAGTTGCGAGGCTGCTTGACCACACCCGGGGCCAATGCCGCTTAGAGCTCATCTCAAAAGCCATCGGCATGCTTGGCCAGGTGCTTGTAGCAGATGAGGATGCAGGCGATGCCGAGCATGGCCAGGAAGGTGGA
>NZ_JBEYHA010000104.1:0-3229 GCF_040635075.1 Nocardiopsis sp. NPDC007018 | reverse complement strand
CAGCGCCCCCCGGCCGTTGCCCGAGGACTGGGGCCGCGCCCTGGCGGTGGTGGCCCATCCCGACGACCTGGAGTTCGGGGTCTCCTCCGCCCGGCAACCGCTCCCCGGCCCCCCCGAGCCCGCCGAGCGACCCCGCGCCGGCCAGCAGGCCGCCTTCCCCGAGCCCGCCGCGCCCGGCTGGGGCGAGCACGCCCAGGGCCAGCTGTGGCAGCAGCAGAGCTGGGCCGACGCGTCCTGGGACGAACCCAACCGGTGGGAGACCCCGGCGGCGCCCTCAGCGACCCCCGCTCCGGAGCCCGCGCCCGTCCAGCCAGCTCCTCCGGCCGAGCCCGACTCCGCTCCGCCCTCCGTGGAACCGGTCGTGGAGCCCGCGGACCGCCAGGAGGCCGTCCCGGAGGCGCCCACCGCCCCCTCGACGGCCCCGGCCTCGCCCCCGGGACGGTCGCAGGAGATCCCCCCGGGCGAGCACGCCCGCCTGAACCCCAAGTACACCTTCGACACCTTCGTCATCGGCTCCAGCAACCGGTTCGCGCACGCGGCCTCGGTCGCGGCGGCCGAGGCGCCGGCGAAGGCGTACAACCCGCTCTTCATCCACGGCGGCTCCGGGCTCGGCAAGACCCACCTGCTGCACGCCATCGGGCACTACACGCACCGGCTGTACGAGGGCTCCAGGGTGCGGTACGTGAGCTCGGAGGAGTTCACCAACGAGTTCATCAACTCGATCCGGGACGGCAAGGCGGACGGGTTCCGCCGCCGCTACCGGGACATCGACGTCCTCCTGGTGGACGACATCCAGTTCCTGGAGAACAAGGAGCAGACGCAGGAGGAGTTCTTCCACACCTTCAACACGCTCCACAACTCCGACAAGCAGATCGTCATCTCCAGCGACCGGCCGCCCAAGCAGCTGACGACGCTGGAGGACCGGATGCGGAGCAGGTTCGAGTGGGGCCTGTTGACGGACGTCCAGCCGCCCGAGCTGGAGACCCGCATCGCGATCCTGCGCAAGAAGGCCGCGCAGGAGGGGCTGGCCGCCCCGCCCGAGGTCCTCGAGTTCATCGCCAGCAAGATCTCCACCAACATCCGGGAGCTGGAGGGCGCGCTGATCCGCGTGACCGCCTTCGCCAGCCTCAACCGGCAGTCGGTGGACCTGGACCTGACCGGCCAGGTGCTGCGCGACCTGGTCCCCAACGCCGAGGTGCCCGAGGTCACGGCAGGAGCGATCATGTCCCAGACGGCGGCCTACTTCGGGCTGAGCCTGGAGGACCTGTGCGGGACCTCCCGCTCCCGGGTCCTGGTGACGGCGCGGCAGATCGCCATGTACCTGTGCCGTGAGCTGACCGACCTGTCCCTGCCCAAGATCGGGCAGCAGTTCGGACGGGACCACACCACCGTGATGCACGCCGACCGCAAGGTCCGGGCGCTCATGGCCGAGCGCCGTTCCATCTACAACCAGGTGCACGAGCTGACCAGCCGGATCAAGGACCAGCCCTCGCTGAGCTGACCGGTGGCCGGTACGGACGACCGCGGAAGGGGCGGCCCCACGGGACGGTGGGCCGCCCCTCCGCCGTGTGCGGACCTCCGACGCGCGCCCCGCCCGCGCCTTCCGCCCCGTGTCGACAAGGAGCTTGGGCGACCTGTCGCCGTGTCCGCCTGTCGACTTCTCTCCTCCCGGCCCCGGCCCCTACCGGGGTCCGCCCCGCCCGGCCCCGGGACCCCGGGCCGCTCCGAGTGGACGCCCCCGGATGTCCACAGGCTCCGAGGACCCCCCGGAACCGCCCGCACCGGGTTATCCACAGGCTTGTGGGGGTGTTGGCCCCCAAGAGCGGCGTACGTCCGTGTCGTACCCGCGCGGTAGCGTCCGTGCCGGACACGCACCGTTTCCCCTGCTTCACAGGGCCTTCGGAGGCTGTTGTCCTGACCACAGGGGCGCTGGTGAAGGCCGGTTCGGCGACCGCGTGCGGAACGCGACCCCCCATTGAGGAGGGACCTGTGGAAAAACCTGTGCACAGACTCTTTGTCCGTGTTCGCGAGGTGTGCGCCGTGCTCCGAAAAAAGTTTCCGGGTTTCTCGGCGGAGTTATCCACAGGAGAGGGTCGAATTCTGTGGACAACCCTGTGGACAACCTGTGGACAACGGCCCCGATCCTGTGGGTAACCCAGGGTCGCCCTGTGGACACGGCTCCCCATGGCCGGACCGCCGAACCACAGGGCACTGTGGACAACATGGGGAAAACCTGTGGACGAACCTGTGGACGGCCTGTGGACACACTGAGGGCCCCTCGACTTGTCCACAGCGGGCCCCAGTTACACACAGGGTCATCCACAGGACCTGTGGACAAAAATTCGCAGCTTGACCTGCGAGAACAAGGGTTATCCACATTATCCACAGGCCCTACTACTACGACGCACCTTCATTAACCAAGATGTGGCGTCAAAACAGCTTCGCGGAAAATCTGTGGACAAACGGCTGAGATCGAGGTGACGGCTGGCCCGTGGCGAGCTGGCAGCGGCAGCGGGTGAATCCGGGTAACGTGTGGTCTCGCCCCTGTCCTCCGCCGCCCGGATCTGAGCGGTGACCCCTACGGAGTCCGAGACCGCTCCCGAGGCACGGTCCGCCCTCGCCGCGAACACCGTCCACACCCTGGGGACGGAACCCGCTGCGGACCCACGAGACACCCACGAGCTGCAACGTTGAGGCTGCGACCGGTCCACCGGTCGGGCGGAAAGTGAGTCGGAGAGTGAAGTTCCGGGTCGAACGCGACGTACTGGCCGACGCTGTCGCCTGGACAGCGCGCACACTGCCGACGCGCCCCTCCGTGCCGGTCCTGGCCGGCATCCTGCTGGACGCGGGAGAGACCGACGGCCGACAGCGCGTGCGCCTGTCCGGCTTCGACTACGAGGTCTCCGCGCAGGTCTCCGTCGACGTCGAGATCGAGGAGCCCGGCCAGACCCTGGTCTCCGGCCGCCTCCTCGCCGAGATCACGCGCAACCTGCCGCCCCAGACCGTGGAGATCTCCACGGACGGCCCCAAGGTCGTCGTGAGCTGCGGTAGCGCCAAGTTCACCCTCAACACCATGCCGGTCGAGGACTACCCGTCCCTTCCGGAGATGCCCGGTGTCAGCGGCACCGTCGGCAGCGACTCCTTCGCCGCCGCCGTCAGCCAGGTCGCCGTCGCGGCCGGGCCCCCCCACACCCACCCCCAGAGCCACCCCCCCCCCGGGCAGGAGAGA
>NZ_JBEYHA010000103.1:0-3279 GCF_040635075.1 Nocardiopsis sp. NPDC007018 | reverse complement strand
ATGACAAGCGGGCCGCGATCTTCGACGGGACTGTGCAGGTGGCCTCGATCAGGATCTGGCTCCGTGACCTGACCCGTTCAAAAAACAGTGCCTAGGGGCCTCGGGGGCGGGACTCCGGTGCGGGCCCGGCCGGGCCCGCACCGGGACGGGGTCAGTGCGAGCGCCGGGTGGCGGCCACCACCAGGTCGCCGAGCGGACCACGGGCGGAGGCGTCCAACTCGGGGCTCTCCAGGGCGGCCAGGGCCTGGTCGGCGTACTCGGCGACCATCGACTCACAGGCGGCCAGCGCCCCCGAGGACTCGATCAGCGCGCACATCCACTCCACCGCGTCCACGGCGAGGTCGGGCGCGCCCAGCAGGCCGCGGAAGCGCTCGGCGTCGGCCTCGTCGGAGCGGGCCAGCGTCTCGGCCACGACCAGGGTGCGCTTGCCCTCGCGCAGGTCGTCGCCCGCGGGCTTGCCCGTGGTGCCCGGGTCGCCGAAGACCCCGAGCACGTCGTCCCGCAGCTGGAAGGCGATGCCCAGCGGGATGCCGTAGTCGGTGTAGACACCGGCCAGTTCCGTGTGCCGCCCGGCCAGTGCGGCGCCCAGGTGGAGCGGCCGCTCCACCGTGTACTTGGCCGACTTGTAACGCATCACGCGCAGTGCGGCCTCACGGGTGGCGGTGCCGCGAACCTGCTCCAGGGTGTCCAGGTACTGCCCGGCCATCACCTCCGTGCGCATCGCGTCGAAGGGGGGCCTGCCGCCCTGGAGCGTGTCGGGGGAGAACCCGCTGGCCTGGTACATCTCGTCGGACCAGGCCAGGCACAGGTCGCCGATGAGGATCGCGGCCCCCTCGCCGAACCCGTCGCTGTCGCCGCTCCAGCCGTGGTCCGCGTGGAGCTTGGCCATGCGCTTGTGCGTGGCGGGGCGTCCGCGCCGGGTGTCGCTGTTGTCGATCACGTCGTCGTGGACCAGGGCGCACGCCTGGAGGAACTCCAGGGAGGCGGCGGCCCGCACCATGCGCGCGTCGCCCGCGGCGCCGCCCGCCCCGCGCCACCCCCAGTAGGCGAAGGTGGGGCGCAGGCGCTTGCCCCCGGAGAGCATCGCCTCCAGGGAGTCCATGGCCGGGGCCAGCTCCTCTCCGATCTCCAGCAGCCGTTCGCGGTGGGCGGAGCAGAAGGAGGTGAGTTCGCGGTCCACGTCGGCGCGGACGACGGACACTGCTGAGGAGGCTGAGGAAGATGAGGAGAGGGCCATACCCTGCACATTAGCGGCTGGTTCGCGCGCGCTTCCCCCGGATCGGGGGAACGGGGTGTGGTTCCCGGGCAGGGGTGCACTGAGACCCGGGTTGTCCAGAATGAGAGAAGAACGTTCCCTGTGTGCCTTTTGCTGTCTCGCATTCTGGGAAATGGAGAGAATCGGCGGTTTCTGTCTCACGAAGTGGGACACGCCGTCCGGGGGATCGAGGGTCTCGCCTAAGGTTGGAGTCATGTTGGCTGCACCGACCCGCCCCGTGGCGTCCCGATCCCCGGCCTCCAGGCCGCGTCATATCCGCGACCTCCTGGACTCGGGCGAGCCGATGTTCTCCTTCGAGTTCTTCCCGCCCCGCAACGCCCGGGCCCAGGAGCGGCTCTGGCGCGCGATCCGCGAGATCGAGGCCCTCGGCCCGTCCTTCGTCTCGGTCACCTACGGTGCGGGCGGCGGCACCCGCGACCTCACGGTGGAGACCACCGAGCGCATCGCCACCGACACCACGCTGATGCCGGTCGCGCACATGACCCTGGTGGACCACTCCGTCGCCGAGCTCCGCCACCTCATCGGCCGTCTGGCCGACGCGGGCGTGTCCAACATGCTCGCCGTACGCGGCGACCCGCCCGGCGACCCCGACGGCGAGTGGGTCCGACACCCCGACGGCCTCACCTACGCCGAGGACCTGGTCCGGCTCCTCAAGGAGAGCGGCGACTTCTGCGTGGGCGTGGCGGCCTTCCCGTTCAAGCACCCGCGCTCGGCGGACGTGGAGACCGACACCGACCACTTCGTGCGCAAGTGCGAGGCCGGGGCCGACTACGCCATCACCCAGATGTTCTTCGACGCGGAGGACTACCTGCGCCTGCGCGACCGGGTGGCCGCGCGCGGCTGTGAGGTGCCGATCATCCCCGAGGTCTTCCCCGTGGTGAAACTCGCCTCCATCCCGCGCTCGGAGCAGCTCTCCGGAGCGCCGTTCCCGCCCGCCCTGGCCGAGCGCTTCCAGCGGTTCGGCGACGACGAGGCGGCGGTGCGCGCCTTCGGGATCGAACACGCCCAGCGCATGTGCGAGCGGTTGCTCTCCGAGGGCGCCCCGGGCATCCACTTCATCACCTTCAACCAGTCCACGGCCACCAGGGAGATCTACCACGAGGTCGCCGGGTGCCGGGCCCGAGGAGCGGAAGCCGCGCGGCCATGATCGAGAACGGTTGGTCGGGGGAGCCGGGGAACGAGAAGGACTCCAGCACCTCGACGAACCCGCACGAGCGGTAGAGGTGGCGCGCGGGCGAGGGGCCGGTGCGGGTGGAGAGCACCGCGGTCGGCTCCGGGCGCCCCGCGCACAGCGCGTGCAGGAGCGAGCGGCCCAGGCCCCGGTTCTGCGCCTCCGGGAGCACGTGGACCTCGGCGATCTCCAGCGGGTCGGCCAGGTACCGGCGCGCGTGGCGTGAACGGCCGTGGTCGCGCAGCCCCTGGGTGACCACGTCGTGCCACCACTGCCCCTCGCGGCCGTGGAAGGCGTAGGCGAAGCCGAGGGGGCGTTCGCCCTCCACGGCCACCACCGAGGCGAACCCGGGGTAGCCGGCGTGGGAGACCATCACCGCCGCCCGCCCGGGCAGCTGTTCGGTCGGCGGGCGCATGGCCGCCTCGTAGATCTCCAGCAGTGCGGGCACGGCGTGCGTGAACGCGGGGGGTGCGAGGGCGCGTAACTCGGTGCGGTCTGCCACGCACCCACCCTAGGGCGCGCGCCGGGGTCGCCGCTGGTCCCGGCCGGGGCCGGCGCTTCTTGACGCGTGCCCCGGAGAGAGTGTTAACTGTCCTTGGTCGAACACGCGTTCGACTGGCTCCGCCGGTCCGCCGGCGGGTGCGGCGCGGCCGGGTCGGGGAGGGGAAGCCCCGGCCCGGCCGCGTCCGTCTCGGTCCGTTGTCCGGGCACGCGGAAGGCCGGGCACCCCCTCGGGGGTGCCCGCGCTTGCCGAAGCGCTTCTCGAAGCGGGCGACCCGGCCACCGGTGTCCAGGATCTTCTGCTTGCCGGTGTAGAAGGGGTGGCACGCGG
>NZ_JBEYHA010000102.1:0-3382 GCF_040635075.1 Nocardiopsis sp. NPDC007018 | reverse complement strand
CTCGGGAGAGAGTCCACGGTGGTGTCCGTCCTTGCACCGTCGTCGATGATCGACACCCTCACCAGGCCCGGGACCGGTGCTTCCAGGGTGCGGACCACCCTGCCGTCCGGGTCCTGTCCGGAGCGGGAGTGCTCGCAGGCGTTGGCGAACATCTCGCTCACGCACAACACCATCTCCTCCCGCACCTCGGACGGGAGGGAGAGCAGGCGGTTGAGGTCGGTGCCCATGTCGGCACGGACCTGGCTGGTGTGGGAGAGCTGTCCGGGGTAGACCCGGCACTCCCACCGCAGCCCGCCGGAGGGAGGGTTGTTCGTGTGGTTGAGGGCGTGGGTGTGCGGCACAATGGCCATGTCGGCAATCTCTTCTCTTAGACGGTGAAGCTTGTCGGCCTGCTCTGGGGGTGTTGTCGCACCCGCCAGAGCTTTTTCGTGAGCGCCTTTAGGCGGCGGTCGGGGGTTCCGGGTCGTCGTGGTCGGCGCGGTGGCGGCGGGAGAGCAGTCGAGACCCCGGGATCGGCCTGTTGCCGGGAATCCGGGTGGGTGCGGGGTAGTTGTGTACGGCCTGGTCGATGAGCTGCATTGCTCGTTCGGCGTCGCCCTCGTCTCCGGCGATCCGCAGCGCCTCAAGCACCATCGGGATGCGGTTGCGCAGGGTGTGGTTGTGCCACACGTCCTCCTGCGCGGGCGTCAGGTGCCCGGGTGCGGTGAGGGCGTCTCCGGCGCACGCGAGCAGGTCCCTGGTGTCGATGTCCAACATCAGCACTCCACCTCGTCCTTGAGAAAGTTCTCGGTGTTCCCGGCGTTCCCGGAGCCCTCGGGGGCCTTGAGGTCGTCGATGTCGATGTGGCTCCACGGGTTCTCGGTCAGGTCGTAGGCCAGGAAGAACCACACCTGCCGGAACTTCGGGTCCCCGTTGTCTCCCCACCGATCCGCAAGAGCGTCGATCAGCGCCAACCCCCGACCCGTCGCAGTTCCGGCTTCGATGTCCTCGAACGTGGCGGCGGTGAAGTTGCCCTTCTCCTGCGGCAGACGGCTGCCCTGGTCACGGCAGATCAACGTCATCCCCTTAGCACCCCGATCCACCGTGAGCCTGTACGTACTGCCCCGCTCACTGGACCGGCTATGCGCGATCGCGTTGTTCACCAACTCGCAGCCCAGCAGGGTGAACAGGAACTGGAACTCCTCACACCGCTCCGCCGCGCTGGTGTCCAAGAACGCCCGCACCAGAGGCATCAACCCGGGGAGCCCGGCGAAGGAGTACTGCCGCTTGCGGTAGGGAGGTCCGACGGTCCGGGAGAAGTAGTGCGAGTGGAACGGCTTGATGAAACTCGCCACCGGAGCCACCACCTCACGGCGAGCAAGCTCAGGCGAGAACGGCGGAGCGGGCCTCACGGGACCACCACCAAACGCCGCAACCCAGCCAGGACAGCCCGCAAGACCTCCACCGGAACCGCATCGACCGGCCGCCGGGGAGAAGGGACCACAGGGACCCAAGAGCCGGACGGGTGGCGGCGAGGGTTCGCGGCAAAAGCCCGCACACGAGCCGCCTGCCTAGGGCGACGGCGACGCATCGCCTCGGACGCGAGGTAGCGCGTACACGCCAGCTCACAGAGTTTCAGGTAACGGGGCGCCATCAGCGCACACCTCCTGGTGCTCAAGTGCTAGGTGGGAAGCCCAGCTTGGGAATGAGTAAGCTCAGGAAACCATGAAACCTTCAGACCTTCAATGGATTCAGATTATTCAGTTCCTCAAACCATGAGGATTTCAACCTGTCTGTAACTGGATGACCGAATCGCCGACCAGCCGTAACATCCTGAGAGACACCGCCCCAGGAGAGAGCCCATGTCTGACCCATCACGTCCAAGCGTCCGCAGGCGACGACTCTCGGAGGAGCTTCGCCGATACCGGATCTCGGCAGGCATGACCCTGGACGATGCGGCGTCCGCAACCGAATGGAGCATCGGCAAGGTCTCGAACATCGAAACCGGGGTCCGTCTTCGCCCCAGCGTGGTTGAGGTGCGAGCTCTGCTGGATGTCTACGGCGTGGATGACCCGCAGCGTCGCGAAGCTCTGGTCGCGATCACTCGTCAGGCTGGGAAGAAGGGCTGGTGGACGAAGTACAGCGACGTCATCCCAGACGAGTTCCCGGTCCTGGAGTCTGATGCCACGGGGATTAGCACTTATGAGCCAATGATCATCCCGGGGCTGCTTCAGACACCTGGATACGTGGAACTCTTGGCGCGCTCAGCCAACCTTGTCCGAGATCCAGTCGATATTCGACGCGTAGTTGATGCGCGGCGCCGCCGACAGGAGATTCTCGAGAGCGAGCATCGACCAGAACTGTGGGTAGTGATCGACGCGGGAGCGATCGAGCGGCTACGGGCCACCCCCGACGTGTGTCGCGAGCAGGCAAACCACCTGGCAGATGTGGCAGACAACGGTGAAGGCATCACGGTCCAGGTGGTCCCGTTTAGCGCGGGTATCCACGCAGGCGCGAAGGGCAGCTTCGTCCTGATGGACTTTGCCGCAGCCGACCCGGTGGTGTACCTCGAAATGGACCAGGACGGCCTCTTTCTGGAGCAAACAGAAGAAATCATTCGTTACCGAAACTTGTTCAACCACCTCGTAAGCAGGTCACTCGACGTTGACCAGAGCGTCTCCTACCTGCGCGATATATCCAAGGCACCCTGAGAGAACACCGTGAACCTCATTCCCAACCTCGAAGCCCTTGACTTCCGCACGTCCAGCTACAGCGACCGCAGTAACTGCGTCGCTGTAGCCGATGCTTTCGGGGGTGCTGTTGTTCGTGACTCCAAGCACCCTGAACGTGGACACCTGCCGTTCTCCGGACCAGAGTGGGTCGCGCTGCTTCACAGCGCACGATCGTAGGTAGAACGAGGGAGCCCCCGTGACAGCGAGGGCTCCCCCACACTCATCCCGCGCTCACTGAATTCCGCTCTCCTGCGAACGAGAAGCAGCCTCTGGAGTCCGCTGCCGATCAGGGATTGGGAACGCCTCCCCCAGGACACGGGGTGTAACAACAGGCAGAACTGAGCATGAGCCAGACAGCACCCCCTACTCCCAGCGGAGGTTCCCCCGGATGCGCCCCCACATCAGCAAACCCTCCTTCCACAAGCTCAGCTACAGCGCCAACGAGGCCGCGTGCGTTGAGGTCGCGGAAGGTATTGAGACGATGGTTCGTGATACCCAGAATCGTCAGCAGGGCACGTTGGGATTCACAGGAACGGAGTGGGCCGCCGCCCTCAGTGCCATCCGCACCGACCAGGTCTAGGCACTGTTTTTTAGAAGTTGGGAGTGGAGCAGGGCCTGCGCTGGCATCGTGGTCGATGTGTCTGGCCGTCATGAACTCACCGATGCCGAGT
>NZ_JBEYHA010000101.1:0-3970 GCF_040635075.1 Nocardiopsis sp. NPDC007018 | reverse complement strand
ACGGACCGCCGATACCCGGGGGTGACCTCCGCGTGTGATCACCGTGACCAAGGAGCCGGAGCGCCCCGGCCCCGCCCCACCCGCCCCTTCCGGGGCCTGACCGCTCTCCCACTCCCACGAAAGTCACCAGAGGAGAAGCACCATGTCCACTGAGGCCCCTGAGGCCCCGGCCCCGGAGGAACCCCGGCGGGGCACGACGCTGAGGTCGAGCAAGGGGAGGCTGGCCGACCCCCTCTTCAAGTGGGCGGTCGCGTCCTGCGGCACCATCGTCCTGGTCATCCTGGCCCTGATGGTCCTGCGCACCACCACCGAGGCCTGGCCCGTCTTCGCCAAGGAGGGCTTCTTCGGGTTCCTCACCGGCGAGCAGTGGCAGTCGGGGAACTCCCGTTCCGAGATCACCGGCACCTACGGTGCCTGGCCGTTCATCTACGGCACCCTGGTCACCGCGACCATCGCCATCGTGATCGCTCTCCCTCTCGCGATCATGGTGTCCTTCTACCTGACCCACCTGGCCCCCCGCCGGATCGCCAAGCCGCTCTCCTACACGGTGGAGCTGCTCGCGGCGGTCCCCAGCGTCATCTTCGGTCTGTGGGGCCTGCACTGGTTCCTGCCGAACGTGCTGCGGCCGTTCTTCGAGTTCCTGGAGAGCGTCCTCGGCTGGTTCTTCCTCTTCGAGGGCCCGATCCGCGGAGTGGGCTACCTGTCCGCCGGGATCGTGCTGGCCATCATGATCCTGCCGATCATGACCGCCATCATCCGCGAGGTCATCGTGGTACACCCGGTCGAGCAGCGCATGGCCGCCTACGCGCTGGGCTCCACCCGGTGGGAGGTCCTGCGCAACGTGGTCCTGCCCGCCAGCTTCTCCGGGATCGTGGCGGCCGCCATGCTCGGCCTCGGCCGCGCGCTCGGCGAGACCATCGCGGTACTCATGCTGATCGGCGGCTCCCAGTCGTGGGGCGCGAGCCTGTTCGGCACGGGCAGCAGCATGGCCTCGCACATCGCGGCGACCTTCGGTGAGGCCACCCCCGAGTCCAGGACCGCCCTGATGGCGATCGGTGTCGCCCTGTTCCTGGTCACGATGATCGTCAACATCCTCGCCCGCGTCGTCGTCTGGCGTCTGGGACGCATGACGGGAGACGCCGCCGTATGAGCACCATGACCTCCACTCCCCCCGGCAAGCACGTCCCCCTCAGCCAGCGGCCCGCCGGTTCGTCGTTCCGGCGCCTCAAGGACCGCGGCGCCACCGTGGTGCTGACCGCCGCCATGGTCGTCGCGATGATCCCGCTGGTCCTCATCGTCTTCGAGGTGACCCGCCGAGGCATCGGCGTGGTCAACCTGGACTTCGTCACCCAGACCGAGCCCCCGCCCCGGCGCGACGGCGGCGGCTACGCGGCGGGGTTCTTCGGAACCCTGTACATCATGGCGCTGGCCGTCCTCATGTCGATCCCGTTCGGCATCGCCACGGCCGTGTACATCGTGGAGTACGGGCCCAACCGGCTCACGTCCGCGATCCGCTTCTTCACCGACGTCATGACCGGCATCCCGTCGATCTTCGTGGGTCTGTTCGTGTACGGCCTGCTGGTGATCGGCTGGGGCGGCATGGGCTTTGGCACCTTCGTCGGCGCGGTGGCCATCGCGGTGATGATGCTGCCGATCGTCACCCGGTCGTCGGAGGAGATGCTGCGCCTGGTCCCGAACGAGATGCGCAACGCCAGCTACGGCCTGGGCGCCCGGAAGTGGCAGACCATCGTGCACACGGTGCTGCCCGCCGCCGCCCCCGGCCTGACCACCGGTTCGATGCTGGCCATCGCACGCGGTATCGGCGAGACCGCGCCGCTGCTGCTGACCGCCTTCGGCACCGGCCTGATCGTGACCACGTTCCAGGGCAGCCCGCAGGGTGCGGTGCCCATGCAGCTCTACCGGGGCGCCACGCAGCCCTTCGAGGCCGGTATCGACCGCGCCTGGGGCGCCGCGCTGTGCCTGTTCGTGCTGGTCCTGGCGTTCACCGTGGTGGCGCGCTGGGTCGGCTCGAAGGCCTCGACGAACACGCACTGACCCGTGTGAGCGTGGACCCCGAGGGGCCGTCGCCACCGCCCACCCGGCGGGGCGGCGGCCCCTCGGGGGCGAGGCTCCCGGTGGCCCCTCCGCGCTCGCCTCGATAGCCTGGCGCGAGCCCGTTCCCCAGCAGATTCCGGAGAGCCACCGATGGCCGACACCACCGAGTACGCCGCCACGTTCACCCTCGTGGACACCGACAACGACGGCCTCATCAGCGCCGAAGAGCTGGCCTCGCTGATGCGCAACCTCGGCGACCAGACCACCGACGAGCAGGCCGCCGAGGTCGTGCGCGCGATGGACAGCGACGGCGACCAGCGCATCTCGCTGGAGGAGTTCGCCCGCTACATGTCCCGCCAGCAGGGCTGATCCGCCCCGGCCCCGGTCACGTCAGGGGGTCCGAGGCGAGGTACACGACGTCCGGAACCCCCCTGGCCACCACCACCTCCACGACCTCCACCGTGCGGAAGCGGC
This sequence comes from Nocardiopsis sp. NPDC007018, assembly GCF_040635075.1. NCBI lineage: Bacteria > Bacillati > Actinomycetota > Actinomycetes > Streptosporangiales > Nocardiopsidaceae > Nocardiopsis > Nocardiopsis sp. NPDC007018. The sequence continues at coordinate 1,441 of NZ_JBEYHA010000101.1, read as the reverse complement.
TCCGCAGCAGGGCCTCGAAGGAGGCCACGGCGTTGGCGCTCCAGAACGAGAGCACTCCGCCGGGGGCGAGCAACCGGGTCAGCCGGGCGATCCCCGCCTCCTCGTACAGGCGGTTGTTGTTCTCGACCACCGTCCAGTCCGGGCCGTTGTCGGTGTCCAGGCAGATCACGTCGTAGCGGACCGGCCGATCGGCGGTGGAGGCCTCGGCCAGCCAGGTGACGATGTCGGCGTTGTGGACCCGGCAGCGGGGGTCGCGGTGGACGTGGTCGGCCGCCTCGCCCAGCTCGTCGTCGTGCCAGGCGATCACCTGCGGTTCGAGTTCCACCACGTCCACACGGGCGACCCGGGGGTGGTCCAGCGCCTCACGGGCCGAGAAGCCCACGCCCAGCCCCCCGACCAGCACACGGGCGTGCGAACGACCCTGCGGAAGCGCGGCCAGGCTCGCGCGCACCATCTCGCGTTCCGACGTGCCGTCGCGGGTGTCCATGAGGAACACCCCGTTACTGAAAATCTCATAATGCGCACCCACCCGGCGAAGTACCAGGTCACCGCCGGTCTCACCGGTCACCCGGGCCAGGGTGACGGTCTCCTCCTCGGTCGCGGACACGCGTGTTGGCTGGTTCATGCCCCACATTGTGCCCCGGAGACCGCGTCGTGTCCGGCGGGACCGCGGCTCCACCCGGCGAACGGGCCCGGGCCGGTGCCGCCTCGCCCGCCGGTGGGTAGGTTGGTCACCGGCGCGCCACGAGAGGAGTGTGCACGACCATGGGTGAACGACTGGAGAGACTGCGCGGGGCCGCCCCGATCGCGCTGGGAGCGCTGTTCGTGGGATCGGGCCTGCTGCACTTCGCGGCCCCGGGACCGTTCGAGGCGATCATGCCGCGTCGGCTTCCGGCGCACCGCGCGTTCGTGTACGGCAGCGGCGCGGCCGAGCTGGTGTGCGGTGCGGGCCTGCTGACGCGTCGTCCGTGGGCCGGGACGGCCAGTGCCGCGCTGCTACTGGCGGTGTGGCCCGCCAACGTTCAGATGGCGCTGGACTCCGGTTCGGGGCGCCTTCCCCGCGTGGCCGACAACAGGGTCGTGGCCTGGAGCCGCGTCCCGTTGCAGATCCCCCTGGTCTGGGCCGCGCTCCAGGCCCGCCGCGCCCCGCGTGGCGACGGCTGAGCGGTCCGGCCGGTCCGCTCCGAGCCGATCCCGGGGCGCGGGCACGTCGTCCCGGCCGGGGCACGGGTACGCGATGCCGGTCCCGGGACGCCAGCACGCGGTTCCGTCCCTCGGGACGCCAGCAATCGATGCCGAACCCGAGGCGCCAGCACGCGGTTCCGGCCTCGGCCCGCGGTGGCCCGGGCCGCACGGCTTCGAAGGAGGTGACCCGCGCGGTCAGGGCGTCCAGGTTCCACACGTGCACGTGGCGTGCGGTCAGCGCCGGGTTGTCCGCGGT
>NZ_JBEYHA010000100.1:0-5106 GCF_040635075.1 Nocardiopsis sp. NPDC007018 | reverse complement strand
AACTCCAGAGAGCGGTCGTCGACCACCTGGGGGCACGGAGGCTGGCCGACCACCGGCGGCGGCTCCACCTCTGGGCCGACCAGTGGCCGGACCGGCCGAGCCCGCTCCGGGGCGTTTCGCGCCCCCCAGGGCGGCCGGGGTTCCCGAACGGGTGAAAGAGGCCGGTATCGGCCTTGACGGCGCTCGTGTCCGAGTCGCTCCGAACCTCCGTGAGACCATGCGGGAGACAGGACCCACGACTCGCGGACGGACCCTCTCTCGTATGGGACACCCCTTCCCTCCTCCCCCTCATGGCCCTCACGGCCACCAGGGGCAGCCCCCGCCCGGTCAACCGACCCCGACCGGTCAGCCCCACTTCCCCCAGGCCCCGTTCGGCGGCCCCGGGCACCACCCGCCTCCCGGACCTCCGGGGCCGCCCGGACCCCCCGGACAGCCCGGTCACCAGGGCCCGCCGGGCACTCCGGTCGCCCCGGGCCAGAACCCGGCCCCCGATCGGCGTCCCCGGACCGCACTCACGGTGGCCCTCACCGCCGCCGTCACCCTGGTCGTCGCCGGCTCCCTGACCTGGGTGGCCACCTCCGCGACCGGTTCCTCCGCGAGGATCGGTTCCGCGACCGGCCTGCCCTCCGGCGACCCCTGCGCGACCGTCACCGACCAGAGCCTCTCGGGGATGGACGGCGAGGTGAGCAGCTGGAGCGTCAGCACGTACTCCAACGGCTGCACCTGGAGGGTTTCCCTGGGCGGGGAGGAGAACGTGTACCTCTCCCTCAACCGCTCCGTGCCCCTCTCCGGAGGGGACGCCGCGCTGGCCGAGGAGCGGGACACCGAGAACGAGGGAGTACCCGCCGACAGCGACGAGCTCTTCGCCGCCGCCGTCGACCGGGCCGTCAAGCATCCGTTCTACGAGGAGACCGACCCGTCCGACACGTGGGACCGGCCGCTGAACTTCGGAAACGAGAGCACGCTGGTCCTCGCGCACTTCCCCGACGGAAGCGGCGGGTCGCAGCACCAGGCGGCCACACTCGTCGTACGCGACGGACGCCTGGTGAGCACGGTCAACTTCCTGCTGACCTCCCCCGAAGAGGACATGGACCTGAACACCGCCGAGGAGGTCCTCTCCGACGTGGCCGCCGACATCTTCGGGTGACCCCCCTTCCCACCGTCGCGCGGGCGTCGCGCAGAACCAGGAGAACAGCCGTGCACGACGGCCATCCACAGCAGTCGTTCCCCCCACCCCCCGGGCCCGGCGGTCCCGTGCCCGGGGCGTTCCAGGCCCCGCCGCCCGGCCAGCCGCCCACGGGACCGCCCCCCGTCCCGGGCCCGGCCCCGGCACCGGCCCCCCGCAGAAGGGGGACCGGACGCACCATCGCGATCACCGCTGCCGTGACACTGGCGGCCTACGGCCTGGCGGCCGGGGGCTACTGGGCGGTGACCTCCTCGTCGAGCACCGCCATGGCCGGTCCCGAGACCGACCGGCCAGCCATCGACCCGTGCTCCGTCCCCGGCGGCTCCGACCTCCGTTCGCTCAGTGCGGCACTGCCGCAGGCCGCGTTCTCCGAGGCGTACGCGGCCTGCGGGTGGGACGTCGAGTTCGCGAACGGGGACCAGGGGTACCTCGGAGTCTCCTTCTACTTCCCCGAGTACGAGGAGAGCTCGTCCGAGCTGGACGACGAGGAGGACCTGCCGAAGGCGGAGCGGCATTTCGACCGTGAGCGGACCGAGTACCTCGACGGGGACATCTCCTCGTACAGCTCCCTGGAGGTTCTGGAATCGCGTGAGCTCGACCTCGGGGACGAGGCGCTGGTCGCGCACTTCACCCGGGGCTCCGAACCGCCGGTGAGCCAGGCCAGGGTGCTCATCCGGCAGGGGGACGGTCTGGTCGAGGTCAACTTCCGGGAGATCGGGGACGAGGGCGGCAACGGGGTCGACTTCACCGTCGGGGAGGACATCCTCATCGGGATCGCCGAACAGGCCCTTTCCCACCTGGAGTGAGCCCCTCGGGTCCGGGTCGGCCGCCCCCGCCCCGGGCCCGCGCGGGTTCGTCCGGTTCCTTCGGGAAAGGACCCCACTGGCAGGGTTCCCGAAGGAAGGCCACCGTATGAACCGTTCCACCGAGACCGCGTCCGCCTCCGTCCTGTCCGGCCTCGACACCGGGCGCGCCCACCGGATCTACCGGCACCTCCACGCCCACCCGGAACTCTCCATGCGGGAGCACGCCACCGCCGATTTCGTCGCGGCGGAACTGGACGACCTGGGAGTCGAGAACTTCCGCTGCGGCGGCACCGGGGTGGTCGGGGTGGTCCGCAACGGTGACGGGCCCGTCGTGGCCTTCCGCGCCGACACGGACGGTCTGCCCATAGCCGAGGACACCGGGCTGGAGTACGCGAGCACCGCCACCGGTGAGCTGGACGACGGCACCACGGTGCCGGTCATGCACGGTTGCGGGCACGACACCCACGTCACGTCCCTGCTGTCGGCGGCCCGCGCGCTGGTCTCCCGCACCGACGTCTGGTCGGGGACGCTCGTGCTGGTGTTCCAGCCCGGCGAAGAAGTGGCGGCGGGGGCGCGGGCGATGGTCGACGACGGGCTGTGGGAGCGCGCCCCGCGCCCCGAGGTCGTCCTGGGCCAGCACGTCATGCCGCTCCCGACCGGGACGGTCGCCCTCTCCCACGGCGTCGCGATGGCCATGGCGGACGCGCTGCGGGTGACGGTCTACGGCAAGCAGTCCCACGGTTCGCGACCGCAGTCCTCGATCGACCCGATCGTGCTCGGCGCGCACATGATCACGCGGCTTCAGACGATCGTCTCCCGCGAACTCGACCCCCGCTCCCCGGCCGTGGTCACGTCCGGGACCTTCCACGCGGGCCTCAAGGAGAACATCATCCCGGACCGGGCGGAGTTCACTCTGAACATCCGTGCGTTCGACCCCGAGGTCCGGGAGCGGGTGCTCTCCGCCGTCCACCGGATCGTCTCCGGGGAGGCCGCCGTCTCAGGCGCCCCGGAACCGCTGGTGGAGAGGGTCTACTCGTTCCCCCGCTGCCACAACGACCCGGACCAGGCGGCGCGCGTGGAGTCGGCGCTGCGCACGGAGCTCGGCACGGAGAACGTCTCCGTGGCCGAACCGGTGATGGGCAGTGAGGACTTCGGCCACCTCGCCGACGCCATCGGGGTTCCCTCGGTCTTCTGGATGTTCGGCGGGTTCGACCCCGCCCCGGGGGAGGAGGCCCCGGTCAACCACTCGCCGTACTTCGCCCCGGACATGGAGTCGACCCTGGCCACCGGCGCGCGCGCCGCTGTCGCGGGCGTCCTCGCCTACCTCGGCACCGCCTGACGGGCCGCCCCGGACACGACGAAGGCCGGTCCCGTGGGACCGGCCTTCGTGCTCTGTCGGGGTGGCGGGATTTGAACCCACGACCTCTTCGTCCCGAACGAAGCGCGCTGCCAAGCTGCGCTACACCCCGAAGCAACGTCCCCAAGTCTAGCGGACTCGGGGAGTGCTTGGCACATCCGTTTCGGCGGAGGTGAATCCGCCGGTCAGGCACGTGCGACCAGGTCCAGGAGGGAGGCCTCCGGGCGGCAGCAGAACCGGACCGGGGCGTACGGGGACGTCCCCAGGCCGCCGGACACGTGCAGCCACGCGTCGCCGTACTCGTTCAGGCCCCACGCGCGTCGGCGGTCGATGCCGCAGTTGGTGACCAGCGTCCCGTAGAACGGCAGGCACAGCTGGCCGCCGTGCGTGTGCCCGGCGAGGAGCAGCTGGTAGCCGTCGGCCTCGAAGCGGTCCAGGTTGGCGGGCTCGGGCGAGTGCAACACGCCCAGCCGGATGTCGGCCAGCGGGTCGGCCGGCCCGGCGACGTCCTCGTAGCGGTCCAGTTTGATGTGGGAGTCGTGCACACCCGCCAGGGCCACGTCGAGCCCGTTGGCCTTCAGGGAACCCTTGTGGTTGTTCAGGTCCAGCCAGCCGGACGCCGACATGGACGCGCCCAGCTCACGCCACGGCAGGTCCGGCACCCGGCGCTTGCGGTAGTCGGTCTTGCTGGTCCGCCACAGGTACCGTGCCGGGTTCTTCAGCTGGGGGGAGAACAGGTCGTTGGACCCGTACACGAACGCCCCGGGCCGGTCCAGAAGCGGCCCCAGGGCGTCGATGAACGGCCCCACCGCGTCCGGGTGGGCCAGCGAGTCGCCGGTGTTGACGACCAGGTCGGGCTCGTAGGCCTCCAGGCCCCTGATCCAGTCGATGAGCATCCGCCGTCCGGGCGTCAGGTGCGCGTCCGACAGGTGCAGCACCCGCAGGCGTGGGCTGCCGGGCGGCAGGAGCGGCAGCTCGTACCTGCGCAACCGGAACCAGTTGCGTTCGATGACCGATGCGTATCCCAGCCCGGCCACACCGACCGCCCCGGTGATCGCTGCCGCGCGCCCGATCCGGCGCAGGAGTGGTCTGTTGTCGGCGCCCATCCGGCCCTCCTTCGTCGTGTACCGATCGTCCCAGATCCCGGGTGTCCCGCGCGCAAACCGTTGGTCGGTCCGGCCGGGGCGGCCGTAGGATCGGGCCATGTCCGAACTCAAAGCCCGTCTCAAGACCGACCTGACCACCGCCATGAAGGCGAAGGACAAGGTCCGCACCGCCACCCTGCGCATGGTGCTCACCACCATCGCGACCGAGGAGTCCGCCGGCTCCTCCCAGCGCGTGCTCGACGACGACGAGGTCACCAAGCTCCTCATCCGCGAGGCCAAGAAGCGCCGTGAGGCCGCCGAGGCCTTCGACAAGGGCGACCGCCCCGACGCCGCCGCCAACGAGCGGGCCGAGAGCGAGGTGCTGGCGGACTACCTCCCCAAGCCGTTCACGGACGAGGAGCTCTCCCAGCTGGTCGCGGCCGCGGTCGCCGAGACCGGTGCCTCCGGCATGAAGGAGATGGGCCAGGTGATGAAGGTGGTCAACCCCCAGATCGCCGGGCGCGCCGAGGGTTCGCGCGTGGCCGCCGAGGTCAAGCGCCAGCTCGCCTGAGCGGTCCCCGGACTGGGTGAACGCGGGAGGGGCGGCGGTGACCCGGTCCAGGGCCACTGGACGAGGATCTGCGTCGGCTACATGGAGGGGTGGCTCAGCTA
>NZ_JBEYHA010000099.1:0-6760 GCF_040635075.1 Nocardiopsis sp. NPDC007018 | reverse complement strand
GTCCGGGCGGTGTTGCAGGAGGCGTTCGGTCCTGGCGTAGAGTGCTTGGGCGAGGGAGTTCAGGTGTTGCGTCACAACAAGACCATGGGCTCCCTAGCCTCATGCTCAGACCACGCACCCCTGGGAATTACTCATCTAGGGGATCGGCCGGATGTGGGCGCGGACGCGGGATGGGAGACTGGGCGCATGCCTGAGACTTTGAGTGAGAACGTCGGTGTGGGGCTGGGGGCGGCCCTGACGGCGGTCGGTTTCGTCATCTCCTACTTCGTGTGGCGGAGGAAGGGCGCGGCCTACGGTCTGCGCGGCGTCGCCTGGTCGCTGTTGCCCGTGATCGCGGGACTGCTGCTGCTGATGGACGTGGTGTTGCAGTTCGTCCTCGGCGTGCTCGGCATCCTGCTGACGATGGCCTTCAAGCTCCAGTCGTGGGTCGGCATCGGGCTCGCCGTGCTGATGGTGGTCCTGTACGTGGTCTCGGGCTTCATGAAGTCCAAGGGCATCGGGGTCAAGCCCGGTGCGCGTCCCGAGGACCGGGCCAGGGCCAGGGCCGAGGGTGGGGACGCCTCAGCGCCCGCCGCGGGAGCCGCACCCGCACCGGCCGGTCAGGTGGGCGCGCCCAAGCAGCCCAAGGCCGCCGCGGCCGACGACGACTTCGGTGACATCGAGGCGCTGCTGCGCAAGCGCGGTATCGACTAGGGCGTGTTTTGTGGGTGCTTTCGCCATCTGGTGGCGGAGCCGCCAGCTCCGCGAGCGGCCGCCAGGCCATCTCTCGCAAGACGATGAGCGAAGGTCAGCCCGGGTTTGGCTGTCCGAGCTTCATCGGCGCAGCGAGAGGCAGCCTGGCCACGCGAGCGCGGAATGATCCACTAAACAGGCCCTGGGCGACCCACGCTCCGACGACGGGGGCGGTCCCGCGTGGCGGGACCGCCCCCGTGTGCGTGCCGGGCCTTCGGCGACCGTGCGCCGGGCGACGCGGCCCGCAGTGGGGGAGTGCTTCCTGTGGCCTGGATCACTTTGTGGAATCGGGTCAATACTTACGGTTTCATAGCACTTGCCATAGGTCCCCTGTGCGCGCCTGGTTCGCACCGTTGTGGCCGTATCGTGGGCGGAGGCGTCCGGGCGGTCTTGTGCCAGCTCAGCGCGGGTCGTCCGACGAATGCGTGCTTTGCGTGGTTTGTTGGCTTAAGTGGCCATGTGGGTTGTTTGTTAGTGTTTGTTACGTTTTGGCTACACGGGCAGACTTTGGACGACATGCGTCCAAAGGGCGAGTAAATTGGTCGCTGTGTAACATCCCGGGCGGAAAGTTCCGTGGTCGTGTCCAACCTCTCAACGGTCGGCGCGTCACGGGCCAGTACCGACGAGACGGGCCACCCTCTCGCCCCGTCGGTCCGACGCCCAGCCAGCCAGAGTCGAGAACCGGCAGGCCCCACCGTGAGACCCGGAAGGGTCACCCCCCGAGCGGCTCACGTGTGGGATCGGTCCCCTCGGCCAGAAGCGTATGAGTGGAGAGTGGTGGCCTGATGAGCGCGCCCTCGCATGCCCCTGAGTCGGCCGAGACGGTCGACTCGGTACCCGGCGCCTCGGCCTCGGGTCGCAGCGACGCCGACAATCGGTCCCTGAGGCAGATCGCCTGGCAGCGGCTGCGCCGTGACAAGGTCGCCATGGTCTCCGGCCTGGTCGTGGTCCTGCTCATCCTGGCCGCGATCTTCGCGCCCTTCCTGGTGAAGCTGTTCGGGCACCCGCCCACCCAGTTCAACCAGGACCTGATCGACCCGAGCCGCCGCGTTCCCTACCTCGACCCGGAGAACCCGGACCTGGGTATCGACCGCTGGGGCGGGATCAGCTCCGAGCACCTGCTGGGCGTCGAGCCCACCACCGGCCGCGACCTGTTCAGCCGCATCCTCTACGGGGCCCAGATCTCCCTGCTGGTCGCCTTCCTGGCCACGCTGGTCTGCGTCGCCCTGGGCACCCTGCTCGGCATCATCGCGGGCTACAAGGGCGGCTGGGTCGACACCGTCATCAGCCGTGCCATGGACATTTTCCTGGCCTTCCCGCTGATGCTGTTCGCGATCGCCCTGGTCGGCGTCATCCCCGACGGCGTCCTCGGCCTGTCCGGCAACGGTCTGCGGATCGGCGTCATCGTCTTCATCATCGGGTTCTTCAACTGGCCCTACATCGCCCGCATCGTCCGCGGACAGACACTCGCCCTGCGCGAGCGCGAGTTCGTCGAGGCGGCCAAGAGCCTCGGCGCCAGCAACCGGCACATCCTCTTCAAGGAGATCCTGCCGAACCTGGTCACGCCGATCATCGTCTACTCCACGCTCCTGATCCCCACGAACATCCTGTTCGAGGCGGCTCTGAGCTTCCTCGGCGTCGGCATCAACCCGCCCACCCCGAGCTGGGGCAAGATGCTCTCCGAAGCGGTGCCCTTCTACCAGACGGCGCCCTACTTCATCATCTTCCCCGGTCTGGCCATCTTCATCACCGTTCTGGCGTTCAACCTCTTCGGTGACGGCCTGCGCGACGCCTTCGACCCCCGGACCTCGGACTGACCCAGCCCCGAGCGGGGAGGCCCGTCTCCCGTCCCCGCCCGGACACCGGTCAACCCATGGTCCGACCATCCCACACCAGGTTCAGAGAGGTACTTCCTTGATGAAGCGCACCCTCGGATTCGTCGCGCTCGGCGCGGCGGCGTCCCTCTTCCTGTCCGCCTGCGGTGGCGCCGCCACCGGTGGCGGCGACTCCGACTCGGCGGGCAGCTTCGACCTCGGCTCGACCGAGGTCGTCAACGCCTCGGACAAGTCGGGCGGCACCCTGAAGTACGCCCTCGCGGCGGACTTCGACTCCACCGACCCGGGCAACACGTACTACGCGTTCAACTGGAACTTCTCCCGTTACTACGCCCGTACGCTCCTCGCCTTCAACCCCGAGCCGGGCGACAAGGCCACCGACCTGATCCCGGACATGGCCGTGGACCTGCCGGAGCCCAACGAGGACTTCACCGAGTGGACCGTCAAGATCCAGGAGGGCCTCAAGTACGAGGACGGCTCCGAGATCACGGCCCAGGACATCAAGTACGGCATCGCCCGCGCCAACTTCAACGGCGGCGTGTTCACCGAGGGCCCGCAGTACTTCAAGGCGCACCTGGACCAGGCGGACCACAACGTCTACGACAACGGTGACGACCCGCTCGCGGGCTTCGACTCCATCGAGACCCCGGACGACTACACGCTGGTCTTCCACCTCAAGGACTCCTTCGCCGAGTTCCCGAACGTGCTCACCCAGCCGCAGACCGCCCCGGTGCCGATCGACGCCGACCGTGAGGCCCTGTACCAGGAGAAGGTCGTCTCCTCCGGTCCGTACAAGTTCGACGGCGAGTACGAGCCCGGTGTCGGCCTGAACCTGGAGCGCAACGAGCACTGGGACGGCGACACCGACCCGGTCCGCCAGGCCCTGCCCGACCGCATCGAGGTCGAGCTCGGCGTCGCCCAGGACGAGATCGACGAGCGCCTGCTCAGCGGTGAGATCGACGTGGACCTCGCCGGCACCGGCGTGGGCCCGGCGATGAACGCCCGCCTGCTCGACGACGAGGGCGCCCAGGGCAACCTGGACAACCCGTACTCCGGCGCGCTGCGCTACGTCAACATCCACCTCCCGATCATCGAGGACGTGGCCTGCCGCCAGGCGATCATGTACGCCGCCGACCGCGACAGCATGTGGCGCGCCTGGGGCGGCGCGACCGGTGGCGACCGCGCCACCAGCCTGCTCCCCCCGGCCATCCCCGGCTCGAACACCGACGCGGACCTGTACCCGTCGGACGACCACAAGGGTGACCTGGAGAAGGCCCAGGAGAAGCTCGACGAGTGCGGCGAGTCCGACGGCTTCAAGACCAACATCGCGGTCCGCACCGAGCGCGAGAAGGACGTCCAGACCGCCGAGGCGCTCCAGCAGTCCCTGGCCCGTGTCGGCATCGACGTCGAGATCAAGTCGTTCCCGTCCGGGGACTTCTTCGGCCAGTACGCCGGTTCGCAGGACTACGTCCGTGAGAACAACATCGGTCTGAGCGTCTCGGGCTGGGGCCCGGACTGGCCGAGCGGCTACGGCTTCGCCTCCAAGATCACGCACGGCGACGCGATCATGGAGACCGGTAACTTCAACACCTCCGAGCTGGACGACCCCGAGATCAACGGTCTGTGGGACGAGGCCCTCAAGACCGAGGACCCGGAGGAGCGCGCCGACCTCTACGGCAAGATCGACACCCTCGTCATGGAGAACGCCGCCATCCTGCCGGTGGTCTTCGACAAGACGCTGATCTACCGCTCCGACGAGCTCACCAACGCCTACTACCACCCCGCGTACATGATGTACGACTTCATGGCGCTGGGCGTCGACCGGGGCTAGGTCCCGAAGTACCAGCCTGAACTAGTACGAGAAGGCAGGTGAAAGCGGCGGGGAGCCCGAGGCGATCCCTCGGGTGTCCCCGCCGCCGACCGCGATGCTGAATTATGTTCTCCGCCGCCTTGGTGCGGGTCTCTTGCTTCTCGCCGTCGTCACGGCGGTGACCTTCTGGATCTTCTACGTCCTGCCCAGGTGGGCGGGCGTCACCCCGCACGGCATGGCGGCGATGTACGTGGGCAAGGCGCCCACACCGGAGGCGCTCGACGCCACCGTGGAGCGCCTTGGCCTCGACCAGCCCGTCGCGGTCCAGTTCATCGACTTCATCCGCACGTTGGTGCTCGGCCAGGAGTTCACCTTCGGCCGTGAGACGGTCCAGTGCGCGGCCCCGTGCCTGGGCTACTCCTTCACCACGAACTCTCCGGTGCTGCCGCAGCTCCTCGACCGCCTCCCGGTCACCCTGTCCCTCGGCCTCGGCGCCGCGGTGATCTGGGTCGTCGGCGGCGTGGCCGTCGGGGTGCTCTCCGCCGTCAAGAAGGGCAGCATCTTCGACCGCCTGGCCATGGGCGTCGCCCTCATCGGCGTCTCCCTGCCCATCTACTTCACCGGTCTGCTCGCCCTGGCCTTCCTGGTCCACGAGTGGGGCCTGTTCCCGGTCTCGCGCTACGTGCCGTTCACCGAGAACCCGGTGGCCTGGTTCCAGGTCATGTTCCTTCCCTGGGTGACGCTGGCGTTCCTGCACGCCGCCCAGTACGCGCGGCAGACCCGCGCGGGCATGCTGGAGACCCTCAACGAGGACTACATCCGCACCGCCCGGGCCAAGGGCCTGAGCGAGCGCAAGGTGATCTTCAAGCACGCCCTGCGCCCCACCCTCACCCCCATCGTCACCATTCTGGGTCTGGACATCGGCATGGTCCTGGGTGGCGCGATCCTCACCGAGACGGTGTTCTCCCTCAACGGCGTGGGTGCCTACGCGATCACCTCGATCGTGGCCAAGGACCTGCCCGTCGTCCTGGGCGTCACGCTCCTGGGCGCGGTGTTCATCGTCGTCTGCAACCTGATCGTCGACCTCCTGTACCCGGTCGTCGACCCCAGGGTGCGCATCGCCAGGTAGGGCGCGCCGCACTCGCCCCAGCGCCCGAACGCTGACACCAGACCAGCTCTACTGAAGGAAATGTGACATGGCCTCGACCGGACCGGCATCGGCTGCCTCTGACGCAGTCGTGCGCGTGGATGACCTGCGGGTGACCTTCCCGACGATGGACGGCGACGTCCACGCCGTGAAGGGCCTCTCCTTCGAGGTGCCCGCCGGTGGCGCGCTGGGCATCGTGGGTGAGTCGGGTTCCGGCAAGAGTGTGACCTCGCTGGCCCTGATGGGTCTGCACCGGGGCAGTCGCGCCCGGATCACCGGTGCCATCGAGGTGGCGGGGCAGGACGTGGTGACCGCCAGCGACAAGAGGCTGCGGTCGATGCGGGGCAACGACATCGCGATGGTGTTCCAGGACCCCATGCAGTCGCTGCACCCCCAGTACACGATCGGCAACCAGCTGGTCGAGGCCTACCTGGTGCACCACCCCAAGGCGGGCAAGGCGGCCGCGAGGCAGCGCGCGGTGGAGGCCCTGGACCGGGTCGGTATCCCCGAGCCCGCGAAGCGGATCAACTCCTACCCGCACGAGTTCTCGGGCGGTATGCGCCAGCGCGTGGTCATCGCGATGGGTCTGATGTGCGACCCCAAGGTGCTGTTGGCCGACGAGCCCACCACCGCCCTGGACGTCACCGTCCAGGCGCGCATCCTCGACCTGCTGGACGAGCTGCGCCGCGACCTCAACATGGCCCTGATCCTGGTCTCCCACGACCTCGCGGTGGTCGCCGGTTCGGTGGACGAGGTCGTGGTCATGCGGCACGGCCAGGCCGTGGAGCGCGGTGACGTGCGCCGGGTGCTCTCGGCGCCCGAGCACCCGTACACGCAGGCGTTGCTGGCCGCCGTACCGCGCGTGGAGATGTCCCGGGCCGAACGCCGCGCCCAGGACCGCGCCGACCGCATCGAACGGGACCAGCGCGAGGGCGCGGTCACCCGCCCGGGCGACTTCGAGGCCTTCACCCCCGCCGCGCCCGACCGTGAGGGCGAGCCGCTGCTCCGGGTGGTGGACGTGGCCCAGCGATTCAAGGTGCGCGGCGGCATGTGGGGCAAGGCGACCGACTTCTGGGCGGTCAAGGGAGTCAGCTTCGACCTTTTCAAGGGCGAGACCCTGGGCATCGTGGGCGAGTCCGGTTCCGGTAAGAGCACCCTGTCGCGCATGGTCATGCGCCTGCTGGAGCCCACCGAGGGCACCGTGGAGTTCGACGGCCAGGACATCACGCACATGTC
>NZ_JBEYHA010000098.1:0-7090 GCF_040635075.1 Nocardiopsis sp. NPDC007018 | reverse complement strand
ACCCCGCCGATCTCCTCGGGAAGCGAGGTCGTCGCGGCGGCCATCACACCACCGGTCGGGGTGCACAGACCCCGCAACGTCAACGCCGAACGGGCGACCAGATCGCTCTGGGTCCGCGGCAGGTCGACCCCCGCCAGCCAGTCGCTCCACTCGCTCTCGGTGCGGGTCCGGCGCCGGATCTCGGGGACGGGGTGCGCGGTGAGGGAGTCGGTGCCGCAGCGCAGTTCCAGTACGACCGGTGCGCCCTCGACCGGTTCGAGGGTGGCGCGGGCGGTGTCGTGGCCGTCCTCGGACCCGATGTGCCAGCGCACCCCCGGGGAGCGCAGGACCAGTGGGAAGTCGGCTCCGTGGACACGCAGTCCGTCGTCCTCGGCGACGATCCGTACCGGGGCGCGCCCGAAGTCGGGGCGGGGCGCGAACTCGACCTCCACCGGTGTCGAACCCTCGATCACCCGGACCAGGTCGGTGCGGCCCGGCCCGGTGTCGTGGGAGAGGTAGTCGGTGACCTCCAGGCGGGACCAGCGGGTGCGCACGGTCATCGTGCCCGGCAGGTAGCGCTGGCCCAACGGCATCCGGCCGTGGGCGGGCGCGATCGCGAACACCCCGGCCCGGCGGCCGCCCAACACCTCGGCGAACAGGGCGTTGGAGTCCGGTTCGGGGTGGCAGAACCACAGCAGACGCGCGTCCGGGCCCAGGAGCGCCACCGACGCCTGGTTGGACAGCATCGACATGCGCTCGATCGGAACCGGGCGCTCGCCGGGCTCGGCGCAGCAGGCCCGATGGGCCGGGCCGAACCCCGTCGCCTCGTGTGTGCCCGCCGCTCCCTGTGTGAGAGTCACCCCGCCGCCTTTCTCCGCCGCCTTCCGGTCCGGTGACCACGTCGTCCCCGGTCCGCCGGTCACTGACCGGCGAGAAGAACCTAGAACAGGGGTGAACGCGCACACACCGGACTTCACCGGACCTTAGGTGTCAGCTAAGGGACTCTTAAGGTCGCGCGGGCCCCGGACCGGCGAAAACCCTTTGCCGGGCCGCGAACCGCCGTGGAACGCTGACCTTCCGCGCCGCCGACGGGCGCGCGGGAGTTCACGGGAGTGGGGAAGAGCGGTCGTGGGTTACGTCGACGTCAACCAGGTGACACACACCCTGCCCGACGGGAGGGTGCTGCTGGACGGGGTGTCGTTCCGGGTCGGCGAGGGGTCCAAGACCGCGTTGGTGGGGGCCAACGGCGCGGGCAAGAGCACCCTGCTGCGACTCGTGCGCGGCGAGTTCCCGCCCCAGTCGGGCGCGGTCACCGTCGACGGTGACCTGGGGGTGATGCCGCAGTTCGTGGGGCACGTGCGGGACGCCACCACGGTGCACGAACTGCTGGTGTCGGTCTCCCCCGAGCCGGTGCGGCGGGCCCACGCGGACCTGGAGGCGGCCGAGGCCGCCATGATGCTCGCGGAGGACGAGGCCACCCAGATGCGCTACGCCGGGGCGATCGCCCGGTACGGCGACGCCGGGGGCTACGAGGCCGAGGTGGTGTGGGACCAGTGCTGTGTGGCCGCGCTGGGCCTCGCCTACGAGCGCTGCCGCTGGCGGGAGGTGCGCACGCTCTCGGGCGGTGAGCAGAAGCGGCTGGTCGTCGAGGCTCTGCTGCGCGGCCCCGCCCCGGTCCTGCTGCTGGACGAACCGGACAACTACCTGGACGTGCCCGGCAAGCGCTGGCTGGAGGAGGCGCTGCTCGCCACCCCCAAGTCGGTGCTGTTCGTCTCGCACGACCGTGAGCTGCTGAGCCGGGTCCCGGACCGGATCGTCACGGTGGAGTTGGGCGCGGCGGGCAACGACACGTGGGTGCACGGGGGCGCCTTCGACACCTACCACGAGGCGCGGCGCGAGCGGTTCGCCCGACTGGAGGAGCTGCGCAGGCGGTGGGACGAGGAGCACGCCAAGCTGCGGTCCCTGGTGGCCATGTACAAGCAGAAGGCGTCCTACAACTCGGACATGGCCACCCGTTACCAGTCCGCGCGGACCCGGTTGCGGCGGTTCGAGGAGGCGGGTCCGCCCCAGGAGCGGCCCCGGGACCAGAACCTGCGGATGCGCCTGCGCGGCGGTCGCACCGGGAAGCGCGCCCTGGTGTGCGAGGGTCTGGAGCTCACCGGGCTGATGCGCCCCTTCGACCTGGAGGTCTGGTATGACGAGCGGGTGGCGGTGCTGGGCTCCAACGGGTCCGGGAAGTCGCACTTCCTGCGTCTGCTGGCCGGGGGCGGTGACGACCCGGAGTCCTCCCTGGTGCCGGAGGAGGAGCGTGCCCGGATCGAACCGGTGCCGCACACCGGGCGGGCCCGGTTGGGCGCGCGGGTGCTGCCGGGGTGGTTCGCGCAGACCCACGAGCACCCGGAGTTCGCGGGTCGGACGCTGCTGGACATCCTGCACAGCGGGCAGGGCGAGCGCGGGGGCCTGCCCCGGGACGAGGCGGGCCGCGCCCTGGACCGCTACGAGCTGGCCCTGAGCGCCGACCAGACGTTCGACACCCTGTCAGGCGGCCAGCAGGCGAGGTTCCAGGTGCTGTTGCTGGAGCTGTCGGGCACCACCATGCTGCTGCTCGACGAGCCCACGGACAACCTGGACGTGGTCTCGGCGGAGGCGTTGGAGGCCGCCCTGGACGCCTACCAGGGGACGGTGCTGGCGGTCACGCACGACCGCTGGTTCGCGCGCGGGTTCGACCGTTTCGTGGTGTTCGGCGCCGACGGCCGGGTGTACGAGGCGGACGAGCCGGTGTGGGACGAGTCCCGGGTCCGGCGCGCCGGATAGGGCGGCCGGGCCCGGGTCCCGCCTGGGGTCAGTCCAGCGGCAGGGAGAGGAAGACCTCGCCGTCGCATCCGGTGACGCACTGGAGGACGACTTCGACGGTGCCCCCCAGTTCGGAGGTGTCGAACAGGAGCCGGACCTGCCCGGGAGAGCCGGGGGTCACGTAGTCCTGGCCGGTGACCCCGTTCATGAGGTCCATGGGCGCGAGGTCGCCGCCGGGTCCCTCCAGGGTGGAATCGACCAGGCTGACCTCGGCCGATTCCGTCTCCAGGTCGACGAACACGGTCGTGTTCCCGCCCCCGCTCGCGTAGTAGCCGCTAGCGACGGTTCCGGTGACACCGTCGCGGGAGTCGCTGCCGCCGCCGGGGAGGAAGTTGTCGCTGACCAGGTTGCCGTTCACGCGGAAGTCGGCGACCAACCCGTCCACGAAGAGGAAGTCGCCGAAGGTGACGCATCCGTCGTCCAGGCACAGCTGGATGTTGTCACCGCGCACTTCGGTGGAGCCGTCGGGCGAGGAGTAGCCGCTGACGCGGTTGGCCCGGACGCCGTCCGCCTGGTGCTGGAGGTACCCGTGGGCGGGCCAGTCCGGGTGGGCGAACTCCAGGCCCTTCTCCACCAGCTCGGGGGCGCCCCTGACGGCCAGGGGCTCGATGTAGGGAAGGGCGTCCTCGGCGCTGCCCGGTGCGGGGGTGGCGTCCTCGGTCCGGGTCTCCTCCGCTGCCTCCACGACCTCGGTGTCGTCGGAACCGGCCCGGGACTCGACGGGTTCCGGGGCGTCGCCCAGGACTCCGCACGAGGCGAGGGGAACGATCAGGGTCAGGACCAGAGGATCGGGTCATGTGGGGGACCTTCTGGTTCGGGGGATGGGGCGTGCCGCGAGGGCACGCGCCCCCGGACACACGGGAAGGCTCCATGGGCGCGGGAGGGAACCGATTCCTTTCTAGCAGACGTCGGATGAGGGACCGTCTCAGGAACGGACATAAACTGCCGCACGACAACAGAACATGAGAAGAAGGCCACACATGCCACATCCCCCGGGCCGTGGGAACCGTCTGACCCCACTGCTTCTCCTCGTCGTTTGGCTGATCGCGGTTTCGGCCGCCCCCGCGCGGGCCTACCCCAGCACGGAGTCGCCCGACTTCTACGCGGACATGCTCTTCGCCCACGACCGCGTGTTCGTCAGCGAGGAACTCGCCGGTCACCTGGACCGGCCCCAGCTCGCCGACGACCTGCGCGCCCGTGTCCGCGAGGAGGGGCTGCGCCTGGACGTGCTGGTGGTGGCCCACCCGACCCACACCGACCTCGACTGGCTGGCCCAGAGCGTCCGCCTCAGCAGCGGTCGGCCGGTCGTGGTGTTCTCCCCGCACACCAACCGCGTGGGCGCCTCACACCTCTCCAAGGCGGGGCTCCCCTCCCTGGTCGCCGACTTCACCACGTTCACCGGCGCCTATCCGGAGGACCCGCGCGAACAGCTGGACCGGTTGCTGCGCGCCGCCTCCTACCCCGACCTGGAGGAGCGGACCGCCCGCGCCGAGACCGAGGTCCTCCTCAGATCGGGCCACGAGGTGGGAGGGAACGCCGCCCCACCGGGGTGGCCGACCCAGCGCTGGCTCACCGTCACCTGGCCTTCCACGGTGGGTCTCGTCGTCAGCGCCGCCGGTACCGCCCTGCTGGTGGCGGGTGGCGCGGGCGTGCTCCGCCGGTTGCGGAGGGGAACGCTATGAGGCTCCCCCGCTTCCCGGCGCTCACCCTGGCCGCGCTGTTGGCACCGGTGCTCCTGCCCGGGGCCGCCGCCCTGGCGGAGACCGCGTCCGCAGGCCCGGGCACGGTGGCCGAGATCGACGACCCGTCACGCGTCCTGCGCGTGGCGGAGGCCCTCCAGCGGGAACCGGTGTACGTGAGCCACCTCGTGGACCCGCAACCCGACCGGGGGGAGCTCCGCGCGATCAACGCACGGGTTACGGAGGCGTTCGACGGCGAGGTGCCGCTGTACGTCGTCCTGTACGCGGCGCCGCCGACGGACGAGACCGGCGGGCAGCCCACCCTCTTCCTCCACGCCCTGCACGAGATGAGCGGGGCGGACGGGGTGTACGTGGCGGTGACGACGGACGGCCGCCACGCCACGGCGGCCTTCGACAGCCCGGTGACCCCGGTCCTCGACGGGGAACGGCTCCCTGACCCCTTCCGTCCCCTGGAGACCGTCAGCGCGATCGTGGAGGCGGTGGAGGAGTCTCCCCGGAACCCGGTGGCGGCCACCCCGCTCACCCGGGACGCCGAACCCGAGGTGGAACAGCGGACCTTCTCGCCCTTGTCGCGCTCCGCGACCCTGTGGAACCTGGCGTTCCCCGGGGTCCTGACCGGGCTGCTGGTCGCGGCGCCGTACCTGTGGTGGTCCTCCCGGACCCTCTCCCCCGCCCCCGACCAGGGCTCGGGGCCGTGGTTCGCGAACGCGGGCCGGGGATCACGGTGGCGTGTGCGCAGGCGCCTGGACGGGGAGCTGCGCTCGCTGCGCCGGGAGTTCGAGTCGGCGCCGTCCCGGCACGCGGGGCTGCCTCGGGCACGGGAGGCCTACGACGCGGCCGGACTGATCGCCGCGACCCCGGGCCTGCCCGTCACGGCGCTGGTCTGCGGCATGGTGCTGGCCCGGCACGGGCGGCGGGCCCTGACCCGCCCCCGGGGTGGTGACGGACTCCCGCCCTGCCAGGTGAACCCGCTGCACGCCCCGGCCGCGGAGCGCCGGACGTTCTACCTGGACGGCAGGCTGCGCAAGTGGCGGGTCTGCCCCGCCTGCTTCGACGCCCAGGTGCGTACGAAGCAGGCCCTGTACCTGCGCCACGACGGAGCGCGCGTCCACGTGTCCGACCTCGACGACCCCTGGGCCGAGACGGCCCTGAACCTCCGGGACCCCTTCGCGCGGGCCCGCTCGCTCCTGGGAGTGCGATCATGACCCGAGTCCTCACGGCCCTGCTCCTGGCGGCCCTGGTCCTGCTGCCCGTTCCCGCCGGAGCGGCCGGGGCGCCGGCGGACCCCGCCACGAGCCGAGTGCTCTCCCCCGGGGTCGTGGCCGACCACCTGGCCGAGGCCCCCCTGTACGTCCACCCCGACCGGTTCGGGGCCGCCGACGGGGAGACGGCGCTGTCGCGGGAGCAGTCCCGCGAGCTGAACCTGCGGGTGGCCGAGGAGGTACCCCACCTGTACGTCGCGGTGACGCCGTGGGGGGACGAGCCGCTGTCGATGGGCACCGCCCTGGCCAACCGTGCCGGCCTGGAGGGCACCTTCCTGGTCGTGGGCGAGGGCCCGACGATCGTCGCCGTCCACTCCGCCGCCGACGAGATCCCGGGCCCCGCCCCGGAGACGGTGCGCATGGCCGTGGAGCTGGTCAACGAACGCTCCGACCTGGCTCGGGCCGACCTGTACGACCGATTGGGCGTCCTCGTGGACCTCGTGACCGACGAGGAGTCGACGGCCCGGGCCCACGAGGCGATGACGTCGGGCCGGTCCACGGCCCGGTTCCCGTTCCCGGTCTGGACGGTGATCCCGGGCTTCCTCGCCGTGCTGCTCGTCGCGGGTGCCACCGCGTGGGTCCTGCGCAGGCGGGCCCTGCGCCCGCTCCGGGTCGCCCCGCTCACCGAGGCCGTGGCCGACACCGTGGACTCCTCCGTCAGAGAGCACGAGCACCGGGAACTGGTCCGGGTCCTGCCCTCCTACGGGCGCAGGGCGGCCCGCTTCGAGGGTCCGGAGCGTCGCACGGCCGACGCCCTGGCCGCCTACGAGGCGGCCGCACGGGTGCTGGACTCCGCCACGGACGCGTCCGACCTGGTCGGGGTGCGCGTGCTCCTGGACCACTGCGAGGCGGCGTTGACCGGGGCCGCCGCCCCGCGCCACTGCTTCTTCGACCCCCGGCACCGGGGCCAGACGCGCCCGGTACGCCTGCGGGTGACGGCCAGCCCCCGGGCGGTGTCGGTTCCGGCCTGCGCCGAGTGCCGTGCCGACGTGCGGGCGCACCGGGTGCCCGCGTCCGTACCGGACTCGTCACAGGGGCAGCCCGTCCCCTACTACTCGGTGCCCTCGGAGCGGAGCGTGTGGGCGGCCACCGGATACGGCACGCTCGCGCCGGACCTGGTCAACCGGGTCCTGGGCGGTGGTGTCCGGGGGTGACCCCCAGTGCACCCGCCGCCGTCCACGGCGGCGGCTGCCGGAGGGCGTTCTTCGTCACGTCGGGGCCCGGTCGCGCGGGGGTGCGCCGCTGGCCCACTTCCTCCTGGAGGACCGGGTCGGCTACTGCGAGCAGTTCGCGGGG
>NZ_JBEYHA010000097.1:0-7594 GCF_040635075.1 Nocardiopsis sp. NPDC007018 | reverse complement strand
GGGCGGTCGCGACCCGCTATGACAAGCGGGCCGCGATCTTCGACGGGACTGTGCAGGTGGCCTCGATCAGGATCTGGCTCCGTGACCTGACCCGTCCAAAAAACAGTGCCTAGGCCGCGCGTTCCAGGAGCGCGCGCCACAGCTCCGCCACACGGTCGGCGAGCTCCTCACGGGTGCCGGAGTTGTCCACCACCAGGTCGGCCGAGGCGAGTCGGGTCCGCCGGTCGGCCTGGGAGGCGATCCGGGCCCGCACCTGCTCAGGGGGCATCCCCCGGTCGCGTGAGACCCGCTCCACCCTGACCTCGTCGGGAGTGTCCACCACGACCACCACGTCGTAGAGCGGCTCCAGTCCGTTCTCGACCAGCAGGGGCACGTCGTAGACCAGCACCCGGGCGCCCGCGGCCTCGGCCCGGGCCATGAGCTCGGCGCTGCGCTCGGCCACCCGGGGGTGCACGATCGCGTTGAGTCCGGCCAGGCGGGCCTTGTCAGCGAAGACGATCGCACCCAGCGCGGGCCGGTCCAGGCTTCCGTCGGCGGCGAGCACGCCCTCGCCGAACTCGGCGACCACCTCGGCCAGTCCCGGGGTGCCGGGCGCGACCACTTCCCGGGCGATGGCGTCGGCGTCGATCACGACCGCCCCGTAGGAGGCCAGCGCGGCGGAGACCGCGCTCTTACCCGAACCGATCCCGCCGGTGAGACCCACTTTCAGCATGGGCCACACCCTAGGGGGCGCGGAGGGCGGGCGTCACGCCGACCCCGCGCCCACCGGGGCCAGTTCCTTGCGCATGTGCACCATCACCAGGTGTTCGGCCACCCGCTCGCGGTGCGTCTCCGCGTAGCCCAGCGACCGGTACAGGCGCTGGTTGCGGGGGGTCTGCGCCCCGGTGAAGAGGGTGAGCGCCGTCAGGTCGGGCCTGCGCTCGCGCAGGTCGTCCTCCACCCGGGCCAGCAGGGCTCCCGCGATCCCCCTGCGTCGTAGGTCCGGCGCGACCACCAGGCGCCCGACCACGCCGGTGGTCTCGGTGATCCCGGCCCGGACCGCGCCGACCAGGCGGGCGCCGACCACCGCCTTGAGTACCAGGGCGCCGTCGTCGGCGAGCAGGCCCTCGATCCGGGACAGCCCCTCGGTGAGCGGCAGGATGAACGGGTCGCCGTAGGCCTGGGCCTCGTCCACGTAGGCGGCGCGCTGCAGGGTGAAGATCTCACCGGCGTCGTCGGGGGTGGCCGGGTGGATGTCGAACACGTCGCCTCCTCAGCTGGGGCCCGCCCTCGGCGGGTACCAGGCCACCCTAGCCCCCGGTGAGTAGGCTCGTACCCATGGTGAGCAGCGGGGCGGTCGACGTCGACACCTATCTGGCGGAGCTTCCCGGCACGGAACGGGCGGCCATGGGCGCGCTCCGGGACCTGTGCCGGGCCGAGCTCGCGGGGTTCGAGGAGGTGATGGCGTACGGGATGCCCGGGTACCGCAGGGACGGGGTCCTGGAGGTGTCGTTCGCCCGGCAGCGACGCCACGTCGCGGTCTACTTCACCCGGGAGAACGTGATGGCCGCCCACGCGGAGCGGCTGGCCTCACGGGACACCGGCAAGGGGTGTGTGCGCTTCCGCTCCCCCGGGACGGTCGACCTCGACCTGGTCGGCGACCTGCTGCGCGCCACGGCCGCCGCCCGGGGACCGGCCCGCTGACACGCGAAGGGGCCGCCCCCACCCGTTGGGTGGAGACGGCCCCTCACTCAGCCATCACGCGGGCCGAAGCCCGGCGACACGACCTCTAGGCCTCGCCGCCCGCGAGCTTCTCGCGCAGGGCGGCCAGGGCCTCGTCCGAGGCGAGCGCACCGCTGCTGGACTCGGAGCTGGACGACGAACCGCCGGCGCTCTGACCGCCACCGGTGTAGTCCTCCTCGTCCTCCTCCACGGCAGGAGCGTTGGCGGCGTCGGCCTCGGCCGCGCGCGCCTCCTCGACCTGCTTGCGGTGAGCCTCGAAGCGGGCCTGCGCCTCGGCGTAGCTGCGCTCCCACTCGTCGCGCTGGGCCTCGAAGCCCTCGAGCCACTCGCCGCTGTCCGCGTCGAAGCCCTCGGGGTACTTGTAGTTGCCCTGCTCGTCGTAGTCGGCGGCCATGCCGTACAGCGTGGGGTCGAAGTCCACCTGGTCGGGCGAGACGCTCTCGTTGGCCTGCTTCAGCGAGAGGCTGATGCGACGGCGGTCGAGGTCGATGTCGATGATCTTGACGAAGATCTCGGTGCCGACCTGGACGACCTGCTCCGGCACCTCGACGTGGCGCTCGGCCAGCTCGGAGATGTGGACCAGGCCCTCGATGCCCTCCTCGACGCGCACGAACGCACCGAACGGGACGAGCTTGGTGACCTTGCCGGGAACGACCTGACCGATCTGGTGGGTCCGGGCGAACTGCTGCCACGGGTCTTCCTGGGTCGCCTTGAGCGACAGGGAGACGCGCTCGCGCTCCATGTCCACGTCGAGGACCTCGACGGTGACCTCCTGGCCGACCTCGACGACCTCGCTCGGGTGGTCGATGTGCTTCCAGGAGAGCTCGGAGACGTGCACCAGACCGTCGACGCCGCCCAGGTCCACGAAGGCACCGAAGTTGACGATCGAGGAGACGACGCCCTTGCGGATCTGACCCTTCTGGAGGGTGTTGAGGAACGTCTGGCGGACCTCGGACTGGGTCTGCTCCAGCCAGGCGCGACGGGACAGGACCACGTTGTTGCGGTTCTTGTCCAGCTCGATGATCTTCGCCTCGAGCTCGCGGCCGACGTAGGGCTGCAGGTCGCGGACGCGACGCATCTCGACCAGGGACGCCGGAAGGAAGCCGCGCAGGCCGATGTCGAGGATGAGACCACCCTTGACGACCTCGATGACGGTGCCGGTGACGACGCCGTCCTCTTCCTTGATCTTCTCGATCGTGCCCCAGGCCCGCTCGTACTGAGCGCGCTTCTTGGACAGGATCAGACGGCCTTCCTTGTCCTCCTTCTGGAGAACGAGGGCTTCGACCTGGTCGCCGACGGCAACGACCTCACCGGGGTCGACGTCGTGCTTGATCGACAGTTCCCGAGAGGGGATGACACCCTCGGTCTTGTAGCCGATGTCGAGCAAGACCTCGTCTCGATCGACCTTCACGATGGTGCCCTCGACGATGTCACCGTCGTTGAAGTACTTGATGGTCTCGTCGATCGCCGCGAGGAAGGCTTCCTCGGACCCGATGTCGTTGACCGCTACCTGGGGTGTCGAGGTGGCCTCGGTGCTGCTCGTCATTTGTGGGTGGACTCCGGATACGGACAGGAACAGGAAATGGGCACGCCGCAGGTTCGAGCCCGTCGATCCGCAGTCCAGAAGTAAGAAGCGAAGGTCACATGTACGGAACGAGCCGTCCGTGACCGCCAGCCGCCGGTCCAGAGTGGAGACCGAAGCGGTGCAACCCTCCTGCCCCCTACCGGAGACAGCGGACGCCCGCACGAACCCACAACGCTGACGCCAGAATATGAGACGCGAGCGCACAGGTCAATCGGAATACGGGGACAGGGCGCCGTGCGAGGCCGTCGTGGCCGCAATTTACCCGAGCCGGGTGGGGAAGATCAACTAGCCCCCCGGCCATGTCTGCCAGGGTCTGACGCGCCTCGCGCCCGGCTCGGCGGTACCGGGCGGAGGCGTTCGGAAAAAAGTCCGGAACGCGTGGTTCGACGGACGCCCGTCAGTCCATCGGGGGACGCGAACGGGACCGCTTCACGTCGCTCCGCCGACGCTTGGCGTCCAGACGGCGCCGCTTGGCGGCCCGACTCGGCCGCGTCCGCCGCCGTTCCGGGGGCGGTGGCGCGATCGCCTCGGCGAGGATGCCCGCGAGGCGTTCCCGGGCCTCGGCCCGGTTGCGCGCCTGGGACCGGTGGGTCTGCGCCGACACCGTCAGCACCCCGTCCACCAGGCGCCCCTCGAGCCGCTCCAGGGCGCGGGCGCGCCGTGTCGCCCCCAGGGCCCGGCACCCCGCCACGTCCAGCGACAGCGACACCCGGGTGTCGGACGTGTTCACGTGCTGCCCGCCCGGCCCCGAGGACCGGGAGAACCGCCACGTCAACGCGTCGGAGGGGACGGTCACGGGCCCCACGGCCAGACCACCCGTGGTCTCGTCCTGCCCCGCCACCGCCACCACCTCCGCGTTCACGGCCGCGCCCTAGTGCGCGGCGTCGTGCCAGTTCTGCCCGCTGCCGACCGAGACACCCAGTGGGACACGCAGATCATAGGCGGAGCCCATCTCGTGCGTCACGAGGTTTTCGACCGCCTCGCGCTCGCCCGGGGCCACCTCCACCACGAGCTCGTCGTGCACCTGCAACAGCACGCGGGAACGGTGCCCGGCCTCGCGCAGCGCGGCGTCCACCTGGAGCATCGCCACCTTGATGATGTCGGCCGCCGACCCCTGGATGGGCGCGTTCAACGCCATCCGCTCCGCCATCTCACGCCGCTGGCGGTTGTCGCTGGTCAGGTCCGGCAGGTAGCGGCGACGGCCCAGGATGGTCTCGGTGTAGCCCACCTTGCGCGCCTCGTCCACCACCCGGTGCAGGTAGTCGCGCACCCCGCCGAAGCTGGCGAAGTAGTCCTCCATGAGCTTCTTCGCCTCCTCCGGGGTGATGCCCAGCTGCTGGGACAGGCCGTAGGCGCTCAGCCCGTAGGCCAGGCCGTAGCTCATCGCCTTGATCCGGGAGCGCGCCTCGCCGTCGACCTCGGCGACCTCGATGTCGAAGACCTGCGCCGCCATGTGCGCGTGGAAGTCGTAGCCGCTGTTGAAGGCGTCGATCAGCGCCTGTTCGCCCGACAGGTGCGCCATGATGCGCAGCTCGATCTGGCTGTAGTCGGCGGTGAGCAGCTCCTCGTACCCCTCCCCGACCACGAACGCGCGCCGGATGCGTCGGCCCACATCCGTGCGCACCGGGATGTTCTGGAGGTTGGGGTCAGTGGAGCTCAGCCGTCCCGTCGCCGCCACCGTCTGGTTGAAGGTGGTGTGGATGCGGCCGTCGTCGGCCACCGTCTTGATCAGGCCCTCGACCGTCGTGCGCAGCTTGGTCTGGTCCCGGTGGTGCAGCAGCACGCCCGGCAGCTCGTTGTCGGTGCGGGTCGCCAGCCACGCCAGCGCGTCGGCGTCGGTGGTGTACCCCGTCTTGATCTTCTTGGTCCTGGGCAGCTCCAGGTCCTCGAACAGCACCTGCTGCAACTGTTTGGGCGAACCCAGGTTGAACTCGCGGCCCACGATCTCGTGCGCCCGCTCGACCGCGCCCCGCGCGGCCGAGGCGAACTCCTCCCGCAGGCCCTCCAGGTACTCCCGGTCGGCGGCGATGCCCGCCCGCTCCAACCGGGCGAGCACGTCCACCAGGGGCAGCTCCACCTCGTGCAGCAGGTGGGTGCCGCCCCGCTTGTCGAGTTCGGCGGCGATCACCCCGGCCAGGTCCCGGGTGGCGGCGGCCCGCACGGCCAGCCCGTGACCGCGGCCCCCGCTCCCCTCCCCCAGGTCCAGGGTCATCTGCGCGCCGTCGGTGTCCCCCTCCAGTTCCCGGCCCAGGTACTTGCGGCTCAGGTCGGCGAGGTCGAACCGGCGCTGCCCGGGCTGGGCCAGGTAGGCCGCCAGGGCGGTGTCGCTGATCACCCCGCCGAGCTCCCACCCGTGCGCGCCCAGGGCGAGCAGGGCGCCCTTGTACTCGTGCACCGCCTTGGGCCGCCCGGTGTCCGCGAGGAAGGCCGCCAGCGCCTCGGTGTCGGCGGCGTCCAGCACGGTGGGGTCGACGTACAGGGAGGCGCCGCTGGGCACCGTGACGGCGAGGGCGTCCACCCTGCCGGTCCCCGCGCCCCACACGCCGTCCAGGGCCAGCCCGGCCGGAGCCTGGTCGGTGAGCGCACCGGCGGCGGCGTGCTCGGTGATCCAGGCGGCCACTTCGCCCGTGGCGGCCACCGTCACGTCCACGGCGAAGCCCTCGGCGGCCGCGCCCGACTCCGGGGCCGTCCCCGTGTCACCGGCGCGGATGACGGCGTACAGGCGCTCGCGCAGGTTGGAGGCGAACTCCAGGTTGTCGAAGAGCGCGTCGACGCCCGCGCGGTCGGCCTCGCCCAGGCCCAGCTCCCGCACCCCGGTGTCGAGTTCCACGTCGGTGACCAGCTTGTTGAGCCGCTGGTTGCGCAGGACGTCGTCGAGGTGGTCGCGGAAGTTCTGGCCGGCTTTGCCGGGAACCTCGTCGGCGCGGGCGACCAGCTCCTCCAGGGAGCCGAACTTGGTGATCCACTTGGCGGCGGTCTTGGGACCCACCCCGGGGACGCCGGGGAGGTTGTCGGCCTTCTCCCCCACCAGGGCGGCGAGGTCGCGGTACCGCTCCGGGGTGACCCCGTACTTGTCCAGCACGGCCTCGGGGTCCATCCGGCGCAGGTCCGACAGGCTCTTGCCCGGGTACAGGACCGTGCAGTCCTCGGTCACGAGTTGGAAGGCGTCCCGGTCTCCGGAGGCGATCAGCACCTCCATGCCCGCCTCGCCGCCCTGGTGCGCGAGCGTGGCGATGACGTCGTCGGCCTCGAAGCCGGGCGCGGACAGGTTCGTGACGCCGATCAGCCGCATGAGGTCCTGGGTCAGCGGCACCTGGGAGGGGAACTCCGGCGGGGTCTCCGAGCGGCCGCCCTTGTAGCCGTCGTACTCCTCGTCCCTGAAGGTGGGGCCGGACAGGTCCCACGCCACCGCGACGTGGGTGGGCTCCTCGTCGCGCAGCAGCTTCACCAGCATGGAAGCGAAGCCGTACACCGCGTTGGTGGACTGCCCGGTGCTGGTGCCGAACTTCTCCACGGGGAGCGCGAAGAACGCGCGGAAGGCCATCGAGTGGCCGTCCAGGAGGAGCAGCCGGGCGCGCCCGCCGTCGGCCTGGGATGTCTGGTCAGGGGTCTCTCGCTTGGTCACCACAGAACGAATCCTAGGATGCGCTACGGACAGCCCGCGGCCATCGCCGCGGGAACACCTCCCCCGACCGGTCGGTTCGACCGGTTACGGGTTCACCTGACCGGATCGGAAGGCACCACCATGACCACAGACGCCGAGGGCATGCGCGAACTCATCGACTCCGGGGCGCTCTCCGGAGGCCTGGGGGAGCGCATGGGCATCGAGATCACCGAGGCCTCCGCCGAGCGCGTCGTGGGCCGCATGCCGGTCGAGGGGAACCGTCAGCCCTTCGGACTCCTGCACGGCGGCGCCTCGTGCGTGCTCGCCGAGTCCCTGGGTTCTATCGGCTCCACCATCCACGCGCAGGGGTTCGGTCGGATCGCCGTGGGCATCGAGATCAACGCGACCCACCACCGCTCCGCCACCGAGGGGTACGTCACCGGGGTGGCGACCCCCGTCCACCTGGGACGCACGCTGGCCACCTGGGACATCACCGTCACCGACGACCGGGACCGGAAGGTCTGCACCTCCCGTCTGACCTGCATGCTGCGCGACGCCCCGCAGTAGGGGCCCCGGCGGGCGGGCGGGGTCCCGGCCTACTCCACGGTCACGCTCTTGGCGAGGTTGCGGGGCTGGTCCACGTCATTGCCCTTGGCCAGGGCGAGCTCGCACGCGAACACCTG
>NZ_JBEYHA010000096.1:0-7700 GCF_040635075.1 Nocardiopsis sp. NPDC007018 | reverse complement strand
GGTACGGCGTCACCCCTACTCGGTCCTGCTGCTCGACGAGGTCGAGAAGGCCCACCCGGACGTGTGCTCGAACGGAGCCCCGCCCGCCGCCGTGTCCGTGCCCGGGAACCCTGCCACCGTTGGGCTATTGGAACACTCCTCCAGTGACGTGCGCCCCACCCGGCGCGTAGACTGTGTCCGTTCCGACCGCCGCACATCCTTGGAGCAACGACCGTGCCCAAGTCCCGCAACGACCGCAAGAAGAAGGCCGTCTACACGCCGCCTCCTTCCAAAGAGAAGCCGAAGGTCAGTCCGCGTTGGCTCGTGCCGACCATGCTGGGCTTCTTCATCCTGGGCATTCTCTGGATCGCGGTCTACTACATCGCGGGTTCCCAGGTGCCCTACATGCAGGACTGGCACAACTGGAACCTGCTGATCGGCTTCAGCGGGATCATCGTGGCCGTCATCCTCTCCACGCGCTGGCACTGACCCCGCCCCGTCCGCGCGCGTGCGCGCGGCCTCCGACCGGCTCGGGGTCCGACAACGGCACCGGCGTCCCCTCTCGGGCGTTCCACCTGCCTTGATCAGGTTTTCCACAGGGTTATCCACAGGCTGTGGGTAGCTCTGTTCGCATGCCTGGAAACAGGCCGTCCCTCCCGTCACGGCTGCCGGTACGGCGCAGGCCCCCGGAGCGGACTCCGGGGGCCTGCGTCACGCCGTGCGGTGCCGGTCAGTACGGAGCGAGCGCCGTCCAGACCACCGGCGCCAGGTACACCGCCAGGACCAGCAGCGCCGTGAAGGCCGCCACGAGGAGCCCGTGCGTCAGTGTGCGCCGGCCCTGGTTCCCCGAGTCCCCGGACGGCAGGTAGGCGAAGACCGCGCCGAGGGCCAGCCCCGCCACGAGCCCGCCGATGTGCGCCGTCCAGGAGATACCGGGGACGAGGAACGTGATGCCCAGGTTGAGCGCGAGCAGCACCAGGATCATCCGCACGTCCAGCCGGAGGCGCCGACCGATCACGAAGACCGCGCCGAAGAGCGCGAAGATCGCCCCGGAGGCCCCCACCGAGAGCTGGTTCGGGGCGAAGAGCGCGCTCATCACCGACCCGGCCAGCGCGCCCACGACCCACAGGGCCACGAAGCGGCCGTGGCCGAGCCAGCGCTCCAGCTGGGGCCCCAACAGGTACATGGCGTACCCGTTGAACAACAGGTGCAGGACACCGCCGTGCAGGAACGCCGCGGTGACCATCCGGTACCACTCGCCCTGGAGGAGCGCCGTGTAGCCGTGCATCCCGAAGGCCGTCACCAACGGGGACCGTCCGGCCTGGCCGATCGGCTCGGAGGTGCCCAGCTGGGCGAGGAAGCCGACCGCCATCAGGGCCAGGATCGTCCAGGTCACGTACGGCTTCTGGACGGCCCTGCCCCCGAAGGTGGTCCGCGCCGACCGCACCGTCCGGTTGCCCTCCGCCACGCACTCGGGGCACTGGAAGCCGACCGCCGCCTCGACCATGCAGTCCGGGCAGATCGGACGGGAGCACCGGGTGCAGCTGACACCCGTCTCCCGGCCCGAGTGCCGGTAACAGGTACGGGGCGACCCCGGCTCGGAGCCGGGTTCGGAGGGGCTTCCTGGCGGAGGGGGGTACGCGGTCATGGGTGGGTCGTCACTCCTCTGTGTCGCACCGCTGGGCCCGTGCCCTAGCGGGTGATCTCGACGCTGTTGAGCACCACGTCCTCGCGGGGACGGTCCTGGCCGTCGGTGTCGACCTTGGTGATCGCGGTGACGACGTCACTGCCCTCGACGACCTCGCCGAAGATGGTGTGACGGCCGTTGAGCCAGTACGGCTCACCGACGGTGATGAAGAACTGCGAGCCGTTGGTGCCCGGGCCCGCGTTGGCCATGGCCAGCAGGAACGGACGGTCGAAGCTGAGGTCCGGGTGGATCTCGTCCCCGAACTTGTAGCCGGGGCCGCCGCGACCGGTGCCCAGCGGGTCACCACCCTGGATCATGAAGCCGTCGATGACGCGGTGGAAGACCGTGCCGTCGTACAGGCTGCTGTTGGACGGCTTGCCCGTGGTGGGGTCCACCCACTGCTTGGAACCGTCGGCCAGGCCGATGAAGTTGGCGACCGTCTCCGGCGCCTGCTCCTCGAAGAGCTTGACGACGATGGTTCCCTTGGAGGTGTTCAGCCGCGCGGTGGGCTGACCCGTGGAGTCCGACACCTCAGTGCCTTTCGGTCGAGTGAGATTTACGTGCTCACGTTACCCGTCCGTCCGCCGCCTTTCGCCTGAACCCGATCAGCGGCCCCCGGTGTCGAAACGTAGATCACAGACGCAGAGGACGTATGTTGAGATAACACCCGGATAACGGGGAAGGACGACGGGAAGCCTCCCGAGGGGGCCGACCACGTCGGCCGCCGGGTGGAGGACCAACGAACCCGAGACAGATCGAAGGAGCTGACGACGTGCCTATCACTGCCAAGCGTCGCAGGGCACGCAAGGAGGCCGAGGCGACCCTCGCCCGGCTACAGGACCTGGCGAAGGTACAGGCCGACCGGCTGGGCCCGTACGCCGACCAGGCGCGGGACCAGGCGGCGCTCAGGCTCGTCCAGGCGCGGGGGTGGACCGCTCCCAGGCTGGAGACGGCCGCGCTCCGTGTGGAGGACACCGTGGCGCCCCGGGTGGCCGGGCTGCTGACCACGGCCGCGCAGCGGATCGACCCGAAGCCGAGCCGCCGCGGACTGCGGATGCTCCGGCGCGGTAACCGCCGCGTTCCGAGAGGGGTCCTGATCGGTGGCGCCGCCGTGATCGGCGGTGTGATCGTGTACTCGCTCGTCCGCATGCGCCAGGCATCGCAGGACGCCGAGTGGCAGGAACACCTGGACCAGGCCCGCGAGCAGGTCCGTGAGACCCGCGAGCACCTGGGCGAGAAGGCCTCGGAGGCCGCCGACGACGCCTCCCGGACCGCCAAGGAGGCCAAGACCAAGGCCAAGGAGACGGTACGCGCCGCCAAGGACGACTGACCTCCCCCTCGGCGGGGCCCGGGTGGGGTCCGCCGGACGGTCCGTGAGCCGCGCCGAGGTCTCGGCGCGGCCTCAGTTGTCCTTGATGAGGCGGTAGATCAGCGGGTACTTCCAGCTCCGGCCCATGAGGCTCATGGCGGCCGCCATGAGCGGCAGGATGAGCCAGCCGAGGAAGACGCCGAGCAGGCCCAGGGCCGGCAGGACCAGGGCCGGCAGGACCAGCCAGATGAGCAGGACGCTCACGATGACGCTGATGAGGCCGAACAGCTGGAAGTTCAGCGCCTCCATGGCCTGCCGACGCAGGTAGGGCGACAGTTCCCCGCCCACCAGCAGCAGGACCAGCGGCGCCACGAAGGGCAGGAACCAGGCGGACAGGTGACCCGCCGCCGCCCCGACCTTCTCCAACGGGTTGTCGGTGGTCGGCTCGGACGCTCGCCCGCTACCGCCGCCCTCGGTCCTGGGCTGGCCGCCGGCCCCGCCCGGGGAGACCCGCACCCCGAGGTCCGCCGTGAGCGGTATGAGGTCGGCGCTCACCTTGGCGCGCATGGACCGGTCGAGCCGGTCACCGAACTCGTCCTCGTCCAGCTGTCCCTGCGAGTAGGCCTCGCGGAGCACCTCCGCGACCGCGTCACGGTCGGCGTGGGTGAGCCGGATCTGCGGTTGGGGCACGGCGGGGCTCTGATCCCACGGGTTCCGCCACGGCGGCTTCTGAGGGTTCTGCACGGCCATCCCCACTCCCAGTGTGCTCTGACGAGCACGGCCGTACGAGGATGACCGCGCCCTCCTCCATGATGCGGCATCTCCGGAGCCACGGGTATGGGGGGCGTCCCTGATCCTCCCCTGATCCGTTCCTCCCCCCAAGGGAGGAGGCGAGCACCGACTTTGGTCGGGACGCTCCTCGCGTCATCCGCCCGGGCTCCCCTCCCCGGCGGACCCCGGCGTCACTGACGTGCGGCGGCGGGTACCTCGGTACGCACGGGCTCCTGCTCGGTCTGCTCTTCCTCGTAGCGCCGTTCGGCGCTGGTCAGCAGGTCGTACCAGCTACTGACGTCCTTGCGCCGGCGTAGCAGCGCACGGCGTTCGCGTTCGGTCATGCCTCCCCAGACACCGAACTCGATCCGGCTGTCCAGGGCCTCGGCCAGGCACTGGGTGCGCACCGGGCAGCCCCGGCAGATGAGCTTGGCGCGGTTCTGCGCGGCGCCCTGAACGAACAGGGCGTCGGGGTCGATCTCACGGCACTTGGCTCGGGCCGCCATCTTCTCGTTCCACATGTTGCCCCACTCCCAAGATCAGCATGTGTGGTGATCGAAACCACCGAGCGGCACGGCCGCCGGTGGACGAGGAACAGCCGGCCGACGCGAGGACGGTGCGCGATCCGGGCGGGGGGCCGCACGGTTCGCCTTCGGGGGTCTCTCGTTTCGGCGCGCTGTGTTTCTCGTTGTCGTTGGTGTCGAAACTACGGATCACCGGAGTTCGCCAACAGACCCCAAGAGGCCTATTTCTCATATGGCCCACTAGGACCATTGCCTCATCGGGAAGTGTCATCATACACACACGGAGAGTGACTGCATGTGGTACAGGCGACCCGAAGCGACCACAAGGAAAGGTCGTCCTCAGACCATTCCGCAAAACCGTGATGAACTGCGGATTCACACTGACGCGAACACGCCGACCCCCGCGCGGACGGGGATGCCGGACAGGACAGGCAGTCACCGAACCCACCCGATCGGGCTATGCGGACCCCCCGGACAGGCCCGCCGGGCAACCACACACGTCACCCAATTCACCCCACACGAACGGATACCGAACTACCGTTTAGTAACCTCGGGAATTCCGGGAGACCAAACAAATGACCCGATTCCAGACAACGACAAAGCGGCCCCGTGCGCACCGTCAGGCGCTCACGAGACCGCTTCTCGAGTGGAGCCAAGGGGAGTCGAACCCCTGACCTCCGGTATGCAAAACCGGCGCTCTGCCAGCTGAGCTATGGCCCCATCGGACCCGGTGACACCCGGGTCTCCTGGAGAGCATACCCGCTTCGGAAAGCTTCCCCGGTCACCGGTCGGGGTCCTGGTGCCGCACAGCACAAAGCCGTGGGTCGCACCACGGGATTGTCGGCCCACCCACGTCTTCGTGTCGCCTGTATCAGCTGTCGCTGGCCGCGGTGGCCTCGGTCCACAGGTCGAGCTCGGCGCGGTCCGCCTGGATCTTGCGGTAGACGGCGAAAGCCCCGAGGGCCACCAGCGCCAGAACGATGATCTTCTTCACTGTCCGGACCCTTTCTCTGTTGGAAAACCGGTCGCACGGTCCCCCGCCCCAGGCGGGGGCTCCGTGGGCAACTTTATGAGGTTGTCACCTAGCAGACTAGCAAGCCGCGGCGGGCGGTCCCTGCCATGGTGGACGGATTCACACCGACTTCTTCCCCGACTTCGGGGACCCGCTCAGGTCAGCAGCGCCATCCGGCCCAGGATGCCCGTGGAAGCCTTCGGCGAAGCGGCGATTCGGGTGAGTTCGTCCCAGACCCTCCGGCACGAGCGGAGCGCGTCCTCCGCCTCCAGGATGCGACCGCCCTGGGTGGCCTCCACGTACGCGAGGTCGGCCTCGTCCTCCTCGAACTCCAGGATGGAGAACGGCCCGGCCAGCCCCGGGTGCGGCCCCGCGGAGGTCGGCAGCAGCTGCACCGTCACATGGCCCGCCTCCGCGAGTTCGATGATGCGCGTGGTCTGCCCGCGCAGGAGGCCCAGATCGCCGGAGACACGTTGCAGGGCGTCCTCCTCCACCACCGCGTGGTAGAGCCCCAGCGAGCCGGAGTCGAGGATCTCCTGGCGTTTCAGGTAGGCGGCGACCATCCGCTCGGCGGCGCGGTCCCCGTACCCCAGCCCCTTCGCCAGGGCGACCGTGTAGTCAGGCGTCTGCAACAGGTCCGGCACCAGGATGCCCGCGTAGGCCCTGAGGGAGACGGCTCCGGCCTCGTTACCCACGTACGCGGACGAGAGCACGTCCTCGTACTCCGTCCACCACGGGCGCAACCGCGACTCCCGCACCAACGTGAGGATGGCCTCCCGCTGGCCCCCCGTCACCCCGTACAGCCGCAGCAGGGCGGAGATCTCCATGACCGAGGGCCACTTGCGGATACCGGTCTCGATGTGGCCCAGCTTGGCGGGGGACCACTCCAGCTCATCCGCCACGTCGTTGAGGGTCATACCCGCCTGGACACGGCGGCGGCGGAGTTCGGCGGACAGTCGCCGTCGGCGAACAGTGGGGCTGGTCATAGCACTGATCCAATGACGCAGAGTGTCGGGACTATCAGCGAAACACGACACCTAGCATCTAGCAATGAGTTTCTAGAAAACAGCGACCGATTCGATGCATTACGCAATGACCCCACGACCAAAACCACAGGTTTGTTACGATAAGTAACCACATCCGTCTCACAGGCAGCGCGTACGATGCATGAGGGCGTACCCGCACACCAAGAGGAACTCATGAGCTACCCGCTTGACGACGCAGAACAGCTGATCGCGAACGCGGAGGCGCTGATGCCCCCCAGCACACGGTCACGGCTGATCGCGAAACTCCGCATGGGTAAGCACATCGACGACGCCGCCAAGGAGCTGGAGATCAGCCCGAAACAGGTGTTCTCCACCGCGCGCGTCCTCAAGCCCTTCGGCGAACAGCTCGACGCGACACTGCTCGACCAGCGCGACCCCTCCATCCCGCACGGAAGCGTCACCGGTTACAACAAGCGCTGCCGCTGCCCCGAGTGCCGTAGCGCCCTCCAGCAGCGGGTCTGACACCGGATCGCGTCCTCTTCCGGCCACGCCCTCCACCTGCGACAACTCGCTGTTAACCCAGACTTCTCGAACCAATACGCCTCGTAGAGGCTTACGAGCCGAGAACTTGGGGGAGACCGCCATCATGAACGAGCACGTGGACTGGTCGGCGATGAGCGAGGACGACTTCGTTGCGCTGCTGCGGCAGCTCATCGACACCCCGGAAGCCGACGAGGACTGAGGGCCCGCGGGTGGTTGCCGCAGCGCGAGAGTCCCACCCACCCCGGCACTCCCCGGGGGGTTGGAACCCCAGTAACCCCCTCAACCACTGCGGGGTGCGGCTGAAGGCGAGGTTTCCCCTTCACCCCCCAGGGGTTTGGTACCTCAGTCATGTGCGGTAGCAAGCCGCACGGCGCAAACCCCCTGAACCACAGCGGGGTACAAACGTGCACGTGAGTGCTGGGTTCAGTGGAGCGGGTTGGCCGTAGAGCGGCAAGCGGTGCTCGGACGGCGGGGGTTTTTACCAGTCCGGGGGACACGCATCTCTCGAACACATCAGTCGTCCTGGGGGGGGGTGGCCCGGTGCCGTGCTTGGCCCTTTCCTACCAGTCGTGTCACACGAGAACACGTCCGCCAAGTGCGGTCCGGGCAGAGCACCATGCGCACACCCCGCCCTGACCAGAGTCCTCAGCACACAAGGGGTACGCAGTAAGCCGCACAGGACCTACCGGCCCAAAGGGATCAGCGGGTTGGCCGTAGAACCCTCGCGCTACAGCAACCACAGGCCCTGTACCCACAGCTCACATCAACCACAGGCCCTGTACCCACAGCTCACATCAACCACAGACCCCAGAACACACCCACCCACCATTCACAAACGCACAAACCCCAACAAAAAAGAGAGGAAAGAGAAAGAACCCACCCAACGGCG
>NZ_JBEYHA010000095.1:0-8850 GCF_040635075.1 Nocardiopsis sp. NPDC007018 | reverse complement strand
GCTCACCAGGTCCGGTCTGGTCATCGCCGCGTTCGTGGTTCCGCTGACGGTCTGCTTCGCGACCCTGGCCGGGTACGGCGGTCGTCCCGCGCCCCGTAGGCGCCGTGGGGCAGGCGGTGCGGACTCCGGTGGCGGCCCGGGGCCCGGTGGCGGGCGCGCGGTGCCGACGACGGAGGGTCACACCACCGACCCCTTCCGCTTTTGGTGGCTCCTCCAATCCGACCCCCCGAATTTGCATGTCAATTCGGATCATCCGATGATTTGGAGGCGACAGATCCACACGGAAGGCCCCACCACATGAAGTTCCGCAAGGGCGGCTCGGACACCGCGCCCGCAGACCGGGCCCCCGCCACGGCCGAGCGGCCCGAGGACGAGCGCCCGCCCCTGCGCCACCTGGTCACGTACGGCGTCCAGCACATCCTCGCCCTGTACGCGGGAGTGGTGACCCCACCGCTCATCATGGCCGCGGCCGTGGGGCTGGACCCGGTGGAGACCGGCCTGATCATCAGCGCGGCCCTGCTGGTCGCCGGTCTGATGACGCTCGTCCAGACACTGGGCGTGTGGCGGTTCGGTATGCGCATGCCGCTGGTGATCGGCGCCTCGTTCATCCCCATCACCGCGATGACCGCGATCGGCGGGTCCAGCGGACTGCCCGCCGTCTTCGGCGCCTCGATCGTCGCGGGGCTGTTCGGCATCCTCATCGCCCCGGTCATGGCGAGCCTGATCCGCTTCTTCCCTCCGGTGGTCACCGGAAGCGTGATCACCATCGTCGGCGTCTCCCTGATCCCCGTCGCGATCGGCTGGATCACCGACAACAGCGAGACCGGGACCCCCTCCGACACCAACCTCCTCCTGGGCGGCGGGACCCTGGTCATCATCCTGGTGCTGTCCCGGGTGCTGCGCGGGGTGTGGGGCCGGGCGAGCATCCTCCTCGGCATGGTGCTGGGCACCCTGCTGGCCGCCGCACTGGGCGAGGTCGACTTCGGCGCCGTGGGCCAGGGCCCGGTCTTCTCCCTGCCCACCCCCTTCCACTTCGGTCCGCCGGAGTTCCAGGTGGCCGCGATCGTCACCATGTGCGTGATGATGATCGTCATCCTCTCCGAGGGCATGGCCGACATCCTCGCGGTCAGCGCGGTCGTGGGCAGCAAGGTCGACAGGCGCCGTCTGGCCGACGGTCTGCGCGCCGACGCCGCGATGGCCGTGGTCGCGCCGGTCCTCAACTCCTTTCCGGGCAGCACGTTCAGCCAGAACATCGGCCTGATCGCCCTGAACAGGGTCCGGAGCCGCTACGTGGTCGCGGCCGGCGCCGTGCTCCTGCTCGTCATCGGTCTCTTCCCGATCCTGGGCCGGGTCGTGGCGATGATCCCCTCGCCCGTCCTGGGCGGCGCCGGGCTGGTCCTGTTCGGCTCGGTGGCGGCCGCCGGCATCCAGACCCTGGGCAGAGTGGACTACGAGGACAACCAGAACATCGTGATCGTGGCGGTCGCGCTCGGGTTCGGCGTGCTGTCGATCGTCTCGCCCGACTTCTTCGCCACCTTCCCGGACTGGGCCACGATGATCCTGCACTCGGGCATCGTCACGGCGACGGCCTCCGCGCTCCTGTTGAACGTGTTCTTCAATGTCTGGGGCCTCGGCCGGAGGAAGGCCGCCGACGACCCGGACGGTACGGGGACGGACCCGGCCCCCGGGACCGTCGACGACGGCTCCACCCAGGGCTCCCCGACCTCCTCAGCCGGAGTCTGACCCGCACACTCCCAGCGGGCACGCTGGAACGCGGCCGGGGCCGCCGACACTGTCGGCGGCCCCGGTTCGCGTCGCCGAGGGGTTCAGTGCTCCGGCGCGCCTCGCGCAGGACGCCGTCCATCGGGGTCCCGTCGGTGAGGGGGCGGGGCTCAGGTCAGCCAGCGCGACGCGGGTGCCGGTCACTCGACCGGGAAGCGCAGGTCGACCAGGGCCTGGCACTCGCTGAGACATCCGGTGACGGTGAGCTCCCCGCCGAGCCGTGCCCCCGGGTAGGTGAGGAC
The DNA here is from genome assembly GCF_040635075.1 of Nocardiopsis sp. NPDC007018. NCBI lineage: Bacteria > Bacillati > Actinomycetota > Actinomycetes > Streptosporangiales > Nocardiopsidaceae > Nocardiopsis > Nocardiopsis sp. NPDC007018. The sequence goes on along the minus strand of NZ_JBEYHA010000095.1, from coordinate 6,826 downwards.
GGTCTGGGTGGTGGCTCCGGGGTCGAGCTCGTACTCGCCCACGGCGTCCCGCGGGCGGTGCGTGTCCCCGTCGGGACCGGTGTAGACGGCGCCGGGGAGGTCGACGTCGGCGGCGTCGACCGTGGTGAACTCGGCGGTGACGACGAGGCCGTCGACGGCGGCGTCCTGGTAGGCGGTGAGCAGGTGCACGTCGACGCCCTCGGAGCTGGCGGTGACACCGTGCCCGGTCACCAGTCGTTTGCCGGGGTCCGCCCCGTCGACGAGGAAGCCGGTGAGCAGGCCGTCCTCGGCGGCGAAGTCGGTGAAGACGGCGCAGTCCGTGCCCGGGTCCGCCCCTCCCGCCCCCGGGGAGCCGCCGCAGAGCTCGAATCCGTCGTCGGCGGGTGTGAGCGAGGCGTCCGGGGAGGGTTCTCCCGCGGCCTCCCTGGCGCTGGCGACCTGCGTGGCGTGGCGCAGGTAGGCGTGGGCGGTGGAGTCCTCCTCCGCGAGAGTGAGGCCGTCGCGCATCCGTGCGGGGTCGTCAGCGGCGGCGAGCGCGGCCATGTAGGCGGCCGCCTCCTCGGGCACCCCCTGTCCCGCGTTCTCCTCCGCTCCCCCTCCTGCTCCGTCGGAGGCGGAGGGGGCGGTGGTGGGCGCCTCCGGGGAGGGGCCGGGGGTCGGGTCGGGGCTGACCGGCGCGTCGGCTCCGGGGACGGGCGGGGACTCCGACGGTGCGCCGCCACTCGGTGGCCACCAGTCCTCGGGCGCCGGCCCGGTGCCCCCGTCCTGCCCCGGGCCGCAGCCGACCAGGAGGAGGGACAGGGCGACCACGGCCGCGGCCGTTCTCGACATGTCCCACCCCCAGGCACGGCACTCGGACTGCCGATCCTAGGGGCGATTTTTATCTATTGTCCGCTTTCGTCCATATTTGGCGAAGTCCTGGACCTCCCCTGCCCTGGCATGACCCGGAGCCGCCCCGACCCCCTCGCGAAGCGGCCCCGGCAGACGCCGAACAGCCGGACTACCCCTGTGGGCGCAGCAGGACCGGCAGCTCCTTGAGGCTGTTCACCACGATGGACGGGTGGTTCTCCAGCTCCTCGTCGGCGACCGCGAGCCGCAGGTCCGGGAAGCGCTCGAACAGCAGCGGCAGGGCGATCTGCCCCTCCATACGGGCCAGATGGGAGCCCGGGCACACGTGCGGCCCGTACCCGAAGGAGATGTGGTGCCCCCGCTCACGCGTGAGGTCGAAGGTGTCCGGGTGCGGCTCCTCACCGTGCTCGTCCCGGTCCCGGCTGATCGCACCGTAGGAGGTCATCAGCGCCTCCCCCTTACGGATGGTCCTCCCCCCGAGCTCCACGTCCTCGGTCGCGAACCGGAAGACCATGTTGGAGGTGGGCGGGTCGAAGCGCAGGGTCTCCTCCACCACCGCGTCCCAGCCCACCCTGCCCTCCTTGACCAGGTCGAACTGCTCGGGGTGGGCGAGCAGGGCGCGCACCGCGTTGCACAGCAGGTTCACGGTCGTCTCGTGCCCGGCCGCCACCACCACCTGGAGCGTGCCGCGCACCTCCAGGTCGGAGAGGGCGTCCCCGTCTTCCCCGGCGTTGAGCAGCTCGGTGGTCAGGTCGTCGCCCGGCTCGGCCCGCTTGGCCTCGATCATGCCGTCGTAGTAGCGCTCCAGCGTCGCGTAGGTCTCCATGAACTCCCGGGGGCTCGTGACCGCGCTGAAGAACTTCACGTACATGTCGCGCAGGTAGCCGTGCTCGGCCTCCTCCACGCCGTACAGCTCGCCGATCACACTCATCGGAAGCTTGAAGGCGAACTCGTTCTTGAGGTCCAGCGGCTCGTGCGCCCCCGCCTCCAGGGCGTCCAGCAGACCCACGGTCAGCTCACGCACGCGCGGGCGCAGCCGCTCCACCCTGCGGGCGGAGAACGCCTTCGCGGTGAGCAGGCGCAGCCGCCGGTGCTCCGCGCCGTCCGTCCCCAACAGGTTGGTCGGGGTGGGCGGGATGGTGCTCAGCAGCGGCCAGGCCTCGGGAATCCGACCCTGCTGGAAGTCGTCCCAGTGCGCGACGTCCTTCACCAACCGGGGGTCGGTGAGCGCCGCGCGGGCCGCCTCGTGCCGGGTCACCGCCCAGGCGGTGACCCCGCCGGGCAGCTCGACGCGGGTGACCGGACCGGCGGCGTGGAGCACCTCCCGTTCGGCTCGCAGGTCCTTGACGTAGGGGTCCAGGGTCACGGTTCCATGCTGCACGGGACAGGACATCGGTGCTCCTCGGGTCAGTTCGGGGGAAGGTGGGATCGACGCGGGGATCGGGAACGCGGAGGACGTACGGACGGGTCAGGCGGCCCCGTACGGGTCGGTGGGGGTGAAGGCCACGGGGAGGGAGGTCACGCCGCGCACCCACGGAGAGGGACGCCAGCGCAGCTCCGACTCCGGGACCGCGAGTTCGATGTCCGGAAGACGGTCCACCAGGACCTCGACCCCGGTGACGGCGATGATCTCGGCGATCTCCCGAGCCGGGTAGGGACACTGGTGCGGTCCGTGCGAGAACGACAGGTGGGCCTGGCTGCCCCGGTCGCCGATCCGGCCCGCCGTGGTGCGCACCAGGGGGTCGCGGTTGGCTCCGGCGATACCGAGGAGCAGCATGTCGCCCTTGCGGATGATCTGGCCACCCAGCTCCACGTCGTGGGCGGCGAAGCGCCCGGCCTGGATCTGGGTCGGGGTGTCCTCCCACAGGACCTCGTTGAGCGCCTCCTGCACACTGTTGCGGGCGCCGGCGATGGAGGCGCCGAACCGCTCGTCGGTGAGCATCAGCCGCAACGCGTTGCCCAACCACTCGGCGGTCGGCTGGTTCCCGCCACCCAGCAGGACGATGAGCTCGGGGACCGCCTCCTCGTCGGAGTACCCGGCCGGGTGGGCGAGCAGGCGCGAGACCACGTCCGGGCCGGGGCGGGCCCGGCGCTCGGCCACCAGCTCCGCCATCGCGGCCATCAGCGCCTGCTGGGCCACCATGGCGTCCGGGCCGCCGTCGATCATCGTGGTCATGTTCGCGGCGAACGCGTCGCCCCGTACGGAGTCGAGCCCGTACATCCAGCTGAGGACCAGGGCGGGGAGCCGCCCCGTGTAGGAGGCGCGCAGGTCCGTCTCACCCGAGGAGCAGAACCCGTCGACGAGCCGGTCCGCCATGCGCGCCGTGGTGGTGCGCAACTCGTGCAGGTCGGTACCGGCCAGGGCGTCGGTGATCGCCCCGGCGCGGCGGCGGTGGTCGGCGCCCTCGGAGTTGAGCACCATCGGCAGCTGGATCACCAGGGGCAGCATCGGCCAGTCGTCGGGCACTAGGTGCCAGGCGTTCCACCGGCCGGAGCTGCGCGCGAACACCGAGGTGTCGTTCACCACCTGGTGCACCTCCCGGTAGCCGACCACCAGCCACGCGGGGACGTCGCCCTCCATCCGGACCGGTACGACCGGCCCGTGCTCCGCGCGCATCCTCTCGTACAGGCCGCCGGGGTCGGTCTGGAACTCGGGACCGTACATCCGGACGGGGCAGCCAGTCATCGGGCACCTTCCGTGATCAGGGAACGCACGTGTTCCACCAGCGAGATGAGGACCCTCTTGGCCGAGTCGCGCTCACGGGCGTCACAGCGCAGGAGGGGGATGCCCGGGTCGAGGTCCAGGGCGGTCCGCACGTCCTCCAGGGAGTACTCGGACTCGCCGAAGTCGTTGTGGGCCACCACGAACGGCGTTCCCTGCTCCTCCAGGCGGTCGATGGCGTAGAAGCAGTCCTCCAGACGCCGGGTGTCGACTAGGACGACCGCGCCCAGCGCCCCGGTGAACAGGCGGTCCCACAGGAACCAGAACCGTTCCTGGCCGGGGGCCCCGAAGAGGTACAGGACCGAGGTGGCGTCCAGCGTGATGCGGCCGAAGTCGAAGGCCACGGTGGTGGTGCGCTTGCCCTCGACCCCGTCGAGGTCGTCGACGCCCGCCCCGGCCCGGGTCATGGTCTCCTCGGTGGTCAGCGGACGGATCTCGCTGACCGAACCGACCATCGTGGTCTTGCCGACCCCGAACCCGCCGACCACGGCGATCTTCAGGGCCTGTTCGGTGCTGTCCGCCAGCGGGGTGACCCGCTGGTCGGCGGGGGCGGCTTCAGAGGTTGTGGAGTGCAACGAGCACCTTCTCCAACACGTCCGGGGAGGCGAGGGGATGCGCCGGTGAGGGCGCCGGGGCCGGATGGCGGGCGGTCACCCGGCCGGTGTCGAGGAGGTCGGTGAGCAGGATGCGCGTGACCGCCACGGGCAGCCGCAGGTGGGCGGCGACCTCCACCACCGCCACGGGGCTCACGCACAGCCGCAGGATCGAGGCGTGCTCGGACTGCATGCCGGGCACGGGTCCGCTCTCCGCGACGATGAGGGTGACGGCGTCCAGGGACTCGTCGGCGCCGCGGCTGCGGCCCGAGGTGATGATGTAGAGCCGGTCCGGGCTCTCCCGTCGGTACGGGCTCACGCCGGCTCGGCCCCGGCTCGGGACGGCGTGGTGAGGTGCTCGCCCATCTGCTCGACCAGTTCGTTCATGTTGTGGCCGACCAGCCCCGGCTCGGCCTCACCGTTGGTGATGACCGCCAGGTGGGTGCCGTGCCCCGCCTCGACGATGAAGAGGAGCCCGCCGTAGAACTCGGCCATCGCCTGGCGGACCCCGCCACGGCCGTCGCCGAACTCCACCGAGGCACTGTGCGCCAGGCTCTGCACCCCGGCCGCGATGGCGGCCAGGTGGTCGGCGCTGTCGGTGTTCAGACCCGAGGTGTGGCACAGCTTGAGGCCGTCACGGGAGAGCACGAGCGCGTGCCGGGTGCCGGGTGTGCGTTCCAGCAGGCCTTCGAGCAGCCAGGTCAGCGTCTTGAGGTCCATCATGCTTCCTTCGGTGAGTCGGTCGTGTCCTGGCCGCGCACGGCGGAGCGGAACGCGCCGAACCCCTTGCTGGGGGTGCGCGGACCGGCCTCTTCGTCCGGGGCGGGGCGGTTGCGCTCGGCCGCGGCGAGAGCCTGACCCCGGCGGCGCATGGGCAGTCCACTGTCCGCCTTGGGGGCGGTGTTCGGCGCGGCGGGAGGAGGGGCCGCCGTCGCACGGGAGGAGGATTCGGGAGCGGTGTCCGACTGCTCGGGGACGCTGACGGGCAGCGGTTTGACGATGCGCTGGGGCAGGAGGACGACCACGGCGGTGCCGCCCCTGGAGGAGGGGCGGAAGGAGACCTCCAGGCCGTACCGGTGAGCGATGCGGCCGACCACCGAGAGCCCCAGGCGGGTGCCGGAGATGGTGCTGAGATCGAGGCCGTCGCGGACCGCGGCACGGGCCCGGCGCAGCGCCTCGTCCCCCATGACCAGGCCGCCGTCCTCGATCATGACGGCGATCCCCGCCTGCACCTCCTCCACGTGGACGTGCACCTCTGCCGTGGGCGGGGAGAACTTGGTCGCGTTGTCGAGGATCTCGGCCAGCGCGTGGATGACGCCCTCGGCGGCGAACCCGGCCACCGCCAGGTGAGTGGAACTGTGGGTGCGTACGCGCTGGTAGGCGCCGATCCGCCCCATGGCGCCGCGCAGCACGCTCTCCATGGGAATCGCGCGGCTCCACCGGCGGCCCGACCGCGCGCCGGTGAGGATCGCGATGCTGTCGGCGACCCGTCCGGTCTGTGCGGTGGTGTGGTCGAGCTGCATGAGGTCGCCGAGGACGTCGCTCCCGGCGTCGCCGTCGCCGTGACGCTCCTGCATACGGCGCAGGTCGGCGAGCATCGTCGTGGACAGCGCCTGGACCCGGCCCGCGGCCGTGGCGCACGCCGCCATGGCGGCGGAGCGGCGCCGCTCCGAGGCGGAGATCTCGGTGGCGACGGCGCGCAGGACGGCGGAGACCGACGGGTCGTCCACAGCTGGCATCTGGTGCAGGACGGTGTCGGCGGAGTCCCCGGCGCGCAGCCGTTCGACCATGCGCGGCAGGAGCTGGGTGGAGAGCGCGGCGGTCTGGGCGCGCGCCGTGTCGACCCGGTCCCGGAGTTCGGCGAGCTGGCGGTCGCGGCGGACCATCATGAGCGCGAGCACGAGGAGGAGCAGGAGTCCGACCGCGCCCGCCGCCAGGACCGGTGTCCGTTCGTCCGGGTGGACCGCCCAGAGCGCCCAACCCCAGGCGGGCAGGGCCGGGACCAGGACGAGCAGCCAGCGCGGGGCGGCAGCGGCCGGGGACCGCGCTCCTTCGGAGCCGGGGGTGGGGTCAGTCATGGTGCTCCATGTCCGGACACGTCCTCACTCTTTGCACACACCGAAGGGCACGCATAAAGGGTGTTCACCACCCACGTGCACTGTTATGCGACACGGGCGGCGCCATAGTGCTCAACCAGCCCTTCGATCACACAGCGAGCAAAGATACCACTTGCCCCACCTGGCGCCCATGGGAGGACAATGACGAATACCGGCCGTTATCAGCCCTACGGCCCACGTTGTACCGCAGGCCGATACCAGGCCGCGACCGGAGGCGGAGGGGCCACTCGGAAAAGTCGCGGGGAACACGCACCGAACCCCCGCAAACCATTCCTGAACTGCACTGACGCACGAATAGCCAGAAGCCGGAATACCCGGCTCGCCCCGGGAATCACGTCGCCGCTCACCGCGCTGGGGAAAGTGACCGGCACACGGCGGATGAGATTCCGGCACGCGGGTGTGGCGGGGTGGGTGTGTCGGGGCGGGTGCGGGGACTTCGGCGGTCGGGCGCCTAGGGCGTGTTCCGTGGATGCTTTCGGTTGGTTCGGCGCTCGCGCCGATCGACGCGAGCGGCCTCCAGGCAATCTCTCGCAAGACGAGGAGCG
>NZ_JBEYHA010000094.1:0-8880 GCF_040635075.1 Nocardiopsis sp. NPDC007018 | reverse complement strand
CTTGGGCGAGGGAGTTCAGGTGTTGCGTCACAACAAGACCATGGGCTCCCTCGCCTCATGCTCAGACCACGCACCCCTGGGAATTACTCATCTAGCGGCCCGGCACACCCCGGTCTGACGTGACGGAGGTCGGGCCCGGTACGCCACTGGTGGCGCACCGGGCCCGACGCGTGGACGCCCCGGCCCCTCCGGGAAGTTCCCGTTGTACGGAATAGCACGGTTGTGTCCCGCGCTGAAACAATCCGGTGGCAGCTGTCGGTGCCGCTGGATAGGTTGGCCCGCACACACGCGAACCGTGCCCCTCGGCATGTCCGGGAGCCGACGGCGCGTGGGTCGGGCCGGCCGGAGCGAACCGGCCGAGAAGAGGAAACGGGGGGCGTATGGCGCAGGGCACCACCACGGCGGACCAGACGACGCGGGAGGCGGACCCGCCCGGCGAACCCAGCGCCGAGGGCACCGGCGCTCCGGCCCAGGCGACCGACCCCCACAAGGGGGTCTTCGCACGAGGGATGCGCGTCCTGGGCGTGGCCGCCCGCACCGAGCCGTGGATCTTCCTCGCCGCCGTCGCCGGAGCGATGCTGCACGCGGGCGTCACCGTGGGCTCCGCCTCCGTCCTCGGCTACCTCACCGACCACACGATCATCCCCGCCTTCTCCGCCGGGCAGACCACCACGGCCGCCCTGGTCGCCGCCGCAGCGCTGCTCATGGCAGTCGGCCTCGGCAAGGCCGTGGGCCTGGCCCTGCGCCGCCTGCTCGCCGGGCTCATGCAGTTCCGGATGCAGGCCCGGTACCGCCGCGCCGTCGCCCGCAAGTACCTGGAGCTCCCGCTCTCCTGGCACCACCGCCACCCCACCGGGCAGCTCCTGTCCAACGCCAACGCCGATGTCGAGGCCGCATGGCAGCCGCTCGCCCCACTGCCCATGGCCGTCGGCAGTGTGTTCATGCTGGTCATCGCCTCCGTCGCGATGATCGTCACCGACCCCGTCCTCGCGCTGGTCGCCTTCGTGGTCTTCCCCGTCCTGGCGGTCGCCAACGTCGTCTTCCAGCGCCGCGTCTCCCCGATGGCCTCCCGCGCCCAGGCCCTGCGCGCCGAGGTCAGCGGCGTCGCCCACGAGTCCTTCGACGGCGCCCTGGTCGTCAAGACCCTCGGCCGCGAGGACACCGAGACCGAACGCTTCACCGAGGCCGCCCACCGCCTGCGCGACGCCCTCATCCAGGTCGGCCGCATGCGGTCCCTGTTCGACCCCTTCACCGAGGCCCTGCCCAACTTCGGCGTCCTCGCCGTCCTCCTCCTCGGCATGTGGCGCCTGTCCACCGGCGCCATCGAACCCGGCGACCTCGTGCAGATCGCCTTCCTCTTCACCCTCCTGGCCCTGCCCATCCGCTCCTTCGGGTGGATTCTCGGCGACCTTCCCCGCAGCGTCGTCGGATGGGACCGGGTCCAGTCGGTCCTCGGCTCCGGCGGCACCATGGAGCACGGTGACCGGACCCTGGAAGCCGCCGAGCGCGGCCTGGCCCTGAGCGTGCGCGACGTCACCTTCTCCTACGCCGACGCCTACGACGCCGAGGGCGGCGGGCGCGACCTGCTGGACCACGCCGCCACCGGGGCCCGCACCACCGTCCTCAACGGGGTCGACCTCGACATCGCCCCCGGCCGCACGGTGGCCCTCGTGGGGCCCACCGGGTCCGGCAAGTCCACGCTCACCACGGTCCTCATGCGGCTGGTCGACCCCGACTCCGGCACCGTCCGCTACGACGGCGCCGACGTCCGCGACCTGGCCCGCGACCAGATCCCCCGGCACGCCGCCCTCGTGCCCCAGGGAACCTTCGTGTTCGAGGACACCGTCCGGGACAACGTCTCCCTGGGCGCGGCCGGGGTCGACGACGCCCAGATCTGGGCCGCGCTCCGCCTCGCCCGCGCGGACGGGTTCGTCGCCCAACTCGACGGCGGGCTCGACGCCCGCCTCGGCGAGAAGGGCACCTCCCTGTCCGGCGGCCAACGCCAGCGCCTGGCACTGGCCCGCGCCATCGTCCGCCGCCCCCGGCTGCTGATCATGGACGACGCCACCTCAGCCGTCGACCCGCAGATCGAGGCCCAGATCCTGGCCGGGCTGCGCGAACGCGACGACGCCGCCACCGTGGTCGTCGTGGCCTACCGCAGGGCCACCATCGAGCTCGCGGACGAGGTCGTCTACATGGAGGGCGGCCGCGTCCTGGCGCGCGGTACCCACACCGAGCTCCTGGCCGACTCCAGCGGCTACCACAGGCTCGTCACCGCCTACGAGCGCGCCTCCGCCGAGAACGAGGCCGAGCGCACACCCGTCCCCGAGGAGCCCGGTCCCGCGGAACCCCACCGACCCGCCGCGGGACACGGCCCCGACGCCACCGAGGAGACCAGCCGATGAGCGCACCGACCCAGCCCCGCACCGACGACAGGTCGGAGCGGGAGCCCGGGGCCGGGCGCCCCGAACACGACGCCGCCCCCGCCCTGCACCGGAACCAGGACTCCGCGCTGGGCACCGTCCGGCGCGGCCTCCAGCTGTCCCCGGAGTTCGCCCGGGGCCTGTGGCTGACCCTGCTGTTCGCGCTCGCGGCCACCGGGGGCAAGGTCATCGTCCCGGTCGCCGTGCAGCAGATCATCGACCACGGGCTGTCCGCGCAGGGCGGACCGGACCTCGGGTTCGTCACCCGCATGGTGGCGACCTGCGCCGGACTGCTCGTCCTCACCATGATCTGCTCGTACCTGATGAACCTGCGCCTGTACCGGGCCACCGAGTCGGGTCTGGCCACCCTGCGCCGCAAGGCCTTCCGGCACGTGCACGACCTGTCCGTCCTCACCCAGAACAGCGAGCGCAAGGGCGCCCTGGTCTCCCGGGTCACCGGCGACGTCGACCAGATCAGCACCTTCATGCAGTGGGGCGGCCTGCTCCTGCTCGTCAGCACCGGCCAGCTGCTGGTCGCCACGACGCTCATGGCGGTCTACTCCTGGCAGCTCACCCTCGTGGTCTGGATCTGCTTCCTGCCGCTGCTCTTCGGCGTGCGCTGGCTCCAGAAGCTGCTCTCCCGCGCCTACCTGACGGTTCGCGAACGCACCGGTGACATGCTCGGCGCCATCGGAGAGACCGTGATGGGCGCCGCCGTCATCCGCGCCCACGGCACCGAGGAGCGCACCGCCACACGCATCGACACCACGGTGCTGGCCACCCGCCGCGCCCAGGTGAAGGCGCAGCGCCTGTCCATGGCCGTCTCTCCCTTCGCGGAGATCGTCGCCGCGGTCGGCAACGTCGCGGTCGTGCTGGTCGGCGTGTGGCTGGGCGTCGGCGGGGACCTCACCGCGGGTCAGCTCATCGCCTTCCTGTTCCTCATGACCCTGTTCATCCAGCCGATGATGATGGCCACGGAGATCTTCAACGAGGCGCAGAACGCCATCGCGGGCTGGCGGCGCGTGCTCGGGGTGCTCGACACCGTCCCCGACATCGCCGACCCCGGCGAGGCCGGGCGCGTCCTGCCGCGCGGGCCGGTCCGCGTCGGCTTCGACCGGGTCACCTACTCCTACCCCGAGGGCCCGGTGGTCCTGGACGACGTGGACGTGGAGATCGCCCCCGGCACCCGGGTCGCGGTCGTGGGCGAGACCGGGTCGGGCAAGACCACCTTCGTCAAGCTCCTCACCCGCCTCATGGACCCCGCCTCCGGCACCGTCCGGCTGGACGGCGTCGACCTGCGCGAGGTCGCCTTCTCCTCGCTGCGCAGCCGCGTCGTCATGGTGCCCCAGGAGGGGTTCCTGTTCGACAGCTCACTGGGCGACAACATCCGCTTCGCACGCCCCGAGAGCACCGACGCCGAGCTGGAGGCCGCGATCGGGGAGCTCGGCCTCGGGGAGTGGCTGGCCAGTCTCGCCCACGGTCTGGACACCCCGGTGGGACAGCGCGGCGAGTCGCTCTCGGCGGGTGAGCGCCAGCTCGTGGCACTCGTGCGCGCCTACGTCGCCGACCCGGACCTGCTCGTCCTGGACGAGGCCACCTCGGCGGTGGACCCGCACACCGAGGTCCGCATCCAGCGGGCCCTGGACCGGTTGACCCGAGGGCGCACCTCCGTCGCGATCGCGCACCGGCTCTCCACCGCCGAGGCCGCCGACCGGGTCCTCGTGTTCGACGAGGGACGCATCGCCCAGAGCGGCTCCCACGACGAGCTCGTGGCCCGCCCCGGCGTGTACGCGGACCTGTACTCCTCCTGGGTCCGCTCCTCGGCCTGACCGGGCGCCCCGGCCTACCCGCGCCACCAGTGCGCCGCGAGCAGTTCGGCCACCAGCGGTTCGGTCAGCAGGCTCACGTCCGGGTCGCCGTCACCCGGGTAGCGCACGCTCAGCCCCGCCCCCGGCACGCGCTCGCGTCCGGGGGTGGCGCCCACCGCCACGAAGGCCCCGCGCAGCTGCCCCAGGTGCTCGGCGAAGCGCTGGTCGTGGGCGGACCCCGCGAACAGCAGCGCCCGGTGGTCGGTCACCGCCGCCAGGTACCGGTCCGAGTGCGACCACTCGCCGGTCTCGGCGGCGCGCGCCACCCGGATCGGGCCCCTGCGCAGCACCCGCACCCCCTGCCCGGCCGAGGCCAACCGCTCGGCCGGGGCCACCAGCGCGACCCCGTCGGGGGAGTCCAGCACCCGGGCGGCCCGCGGCACCCACTCCGGGGCACCGTCCAGAAGTACCCGCGACGCGTTGGCCACGCGCCGGAGCAACCCCGGGAAGTTCGCACTGCTCCCCGTCGCGGGAGCCCCCAGCCGGTGCCCGAGCAACAAAAGCAGCGCCAGCGCGTGCTGGTAGGCGCGACATCCCGTCCCCGACTGCTCCCCACCCGCGCGCAACGGCACCAGCAGGTCGGCGTACCGCCCCACCACCGCGTCCTCGTCCGGGGCCAACACGATCACCGGAGAGCGCCCCACGTAGCGGTCCAGGGCCACGCACAGCTCCCGCTGGCCGTCACCCAGGCTCACCGCCACCACGAGCGTCTCCGGGCCCGCCGGGGGCTCCTCCACGGAGGTCGAGTAGTCGGCGTGCGCCGCCACGCCCCCGCGCCGCAGCCGGGCCGCCGCCACCTCGCAGGCGCCCCGCGCCGGACCCAGGGCCAGGAACCGCACGGAGGCGGGCTCGTCCCCCAGCAGCGCGGGGAGCGCCGCGTAGGGGTCCCAGCGGGGAAAGCGCTGGGCGAGCGCGGTCAGGGCGGCGGGTTTGCCCGCCAGGTCGGCGGACAGGTGCTCGGCGGTCACGTGAGCTCCCAAGCTGGCAGAACCGTCGGAACGGCGACGTCAGGGACGCACGCACTCTAATCCCCTCCGCGCGCCGGGGAGTGACCGGTGTCAAACAGCACCCGGTGGGCACGGCGCGCGCGGCGGCCATAACCTGGAACACATGAGCGCCACCCACCTTGACCCGGACATCGCCGCACGTCTGAAGCGCACCGCGGACGGCCTGGTCCCCGCCGTCGTGCAGCAGCACGACACCGGGGAGGTCCTCATGCTGGCCTGGATGGACGACGAGGCCCTGTACCGGACCCTCACCACACGCGAGGCCACGTACTGGTCCCGCAGCCGGGGGGAGTACTGGGTCAAGGGCGCCACCTCCGGAAACACCCAGCGCGTGGTGTCGGTCGCCCTCGACTGCGACGGCGACACCCTCCTGGTCGGCGTCGACCAGACCGGCGCCGCCTGCCACACCGGCGACCGCACGTGCTTCGACGCCGGAGCCCTGCTGTGAGCCGCGCCACGGCGCTCGCCCGCCGCGAGTACGGGGTCACCACGCTCGCCATGGCCGCCGGCGCCGCACTCATGCTGGCCGCCTCCGGGCGCGTGTGGGCGACCGGCGAACTCGCCTCGCCCGGTCCGGTCGCCGCCGTCACCGTCGACCTCACCGGAGGCGACCTCACCGGCGCGCTACGCGGCCTGGGCTGGGCCGGGCTCGCGGGGATCGCGGGGCTGTACGCCGCCCGCTCCTGGCCCCGCCGCGTCGTGGGCGCGCTCATCGCGGCGTGCGGCGCGTTCGCCCTCACCTCGCTCTGGTCGGCCACCCGCCCCGGCACGCTCACCGAGGCCGTCGCCCGGATGGCCACCGACACCGCGGGCGCCGCGCAGGGAGCCGGAACGCCCGAGCTCCACGCGCTGGGACCCGCGATGGGCGCCGCCGGGGCGGTCCTGCTGATCCTGACCGGCCTGGTCGCGGTACTGCGTGCCCCCGCCTGGCCCGGTATGGGAAACCGGTACGATCGGGACGCCGCACCGCGTCCGCGCCAGGCGGAGACACCAGCCGACCTGTGGAAATCGCTGGACGCGGGTGAGGACCCCACTCTTGGCGCCCCGGAGGCCGGAGCGCCCGCCGCAACCGAACGGGCGGCCCGCGCCGCCTCCGGTGACCACACCGAACCCGCACCGCTGGCCGACCGGCCAGCCCAACCCGAGGAGAGCCCCTGATGGCCGACGCCCACCACGAAGAGCACGACGACCACGGCAACACCGTGTCCGCCTGGTTCCTCACCGTCTCCTGGATCGTCGCCTGGACCGTGGCCGCCGTCGCCATCATCTTCGGCGGCGCCCTGATCACCTGGACGGTCATCGCCCTGGTCGCCAGCATCGCCCTGGCCGCCGTGGCCGGTGTCATGAAGAAGGCCGGCCTGGGCCGTAAGGAGCCCCGCCCGATCCCGCCGACCCGCGAGGAGTGGGAGGCCGGTCGCAAGACCGCCCCCGCCACCGCCGCCGCGAAGTAGTCACCGCGTCCGGAGCCTCCGGCGACCCGCCGAGCGCGGGCGCCCGGGGGCCCGCGCGGCCCCCGCCAACCGACTTCCGCCGAGGACACCCTCCATGAGCCATGGTCAACCGCCTCCGGGGCAGGTCCCGTTCCACGGCGCTCCCGGATTCCACGCGTACCCGCCCGCGGGAGAACCGCCCAAGAGCTACACGGCCTTCAACATCCTGGGCATCTTCGGCTGTTTCGGCATGACCAGCGTCATCGGGATCATCGGCCTGGTCTTCGCGCTCCAGGTCAGCAGCAAGTGGCACATCGGCGACTACGCCGGTGCCGAGTCCGCGGCCAACACCGCCAAGATCCTCGGCATCATCGGCCTCTGCTGCTTCGTGGTGTCGGCCCTGGCCGTCGTCCTCTACGTGGCGCTGGTGTTCACGGGCGTCATCCTCGCCGTCGCGGGCTGACCCCCGGCTCCCGCACGGGGGCCGCCGGTAGGGTGGTCGGGTGCCGCACGCCGACCGCCCCGCCCCCCTCCTCCGCCGCGTCCACCCGGCCGTCTGGCCGGTCTCCCTCGGCCTCCTCGGCCTGGCCGGAGCCGTCCTGCTGCACCTGGTGGACCCCAACGAACCGGGCAACTACCCCACCTGCCCCTGGCTCCTGCTCACCGGCACGTTCTGCCCCGGCTGCGGCACGATGCGGGCCGTCGCCCTGCTCACCCGCCTGGACCCGGTCGGCGCCCTCGGCATGAACCCGCTCCTGGTGCTGCTCCTGCCCTACCTCGCGTTCACCTACGCGACCTGGCTGGCCGGCTCCCTCAGACCGCGCGCCCGTCCGCCCCGACCCGCCCCCGTCTGGTTCGTCTGGACCCTCCTGGCGGCCTTCGTGGTCTTCTGGATCGCCCGCAACCTGCCCTGGTTCTCCTTCCTCGCCCCCGCCACACCGCTCCTGCCCGCCTGGTGACCCGGAGGCGTCCCGAAGACCCCGGTTCGTACCGAACGCCCGCAATCCCCCGGCGCGGTGATCCGGGGGCGGGGGCCCCGCGGCCCCCGAGGGTGGATACGATGACCAGCACACGGTGTGACGGCCCCCGCGCCGCACCCGACCGGAACCGCCGCGCGTCCGCCTCCGGGTCGGCCGCCGCGAACCGCAACCATGGACGAGGGAGCAAGAACCTGTGAGCGTGCTCGACGAGATCCTCGACGGAGTACGCGCTGACCTGGCGCAGCGACAGGCGGAACTCCCCCTGGACCGCCTCAAGGCCCGAGCCGAGTCGGTGCCCGCCCCCCAGGACGCCGAGGCCGCCCTGCGCCGCCCCGGGGTCCACGTCATCGCCGAGGTCAAGCGGGCCAGCCCCTCCAAGGGGCCGCTGGCCACCATCACCGACCCCGCCGCCCTCGCCCGCGACTACGAGGCGGGCGGCGCGACCTGGATCAGCGTCCTCACCGAACAGCGCCGGTTCAACGGCAGCCTGGACGACCTGCGCGCCGTCCACGCCGCCGTCGAGACACCCCTGCTGCGCAAGGACTTCGTGGTCAGCTCCTACCAGCTGTGGGAGGCCCGCGTCTTCGGAGCCTCCGCGATCCTCCTCATCGTCGCCGCCCTGCCCCAGGACGCCCTGGTCTCCCTGGTCGAGCGCGCCCGCTCGCTGGGCCTGACCCCCCTGGTCGAGGTCCACGACGAGGAGGAGGTCACCCGCGCGCTGGACGCCGGAGCCACCGTCATCGGCGTCAACGCGCGCAACCTCAAGACCCTGGAGGTCGACCGGGACACCTTCGCCCGGCTCGCCCCCCTCATCCCGGCGGACCGCGTCAGAATCGCCGAGTCGGGAATTCGTGGCCCGCACGACCTGCTGGCCTACGCCGGAGCCGGAGCCGGGGCCGTCCTCGTGGGCGAGAGCCTGGTCCGGGGCCGCGACCCGCGTGAGGCCGTCGCCGACCTGGTCACCGCCGGCGCCCACCCCGCGCTGCGCGACCGGAACTGACGAAGGCGCACACGATGGGACCGACGAAGGCGAACACGGAGCACGAGCGGCCCGCGCGCCCGCTCCGGCGCCGATGGCGATGGCTCTAGGGAGCCCGTAGGAACGCCCACGGGTTCCCGCCGCCGCGTCGATCCGAACCACCCCGCGCCGCCCGAGCCAGGCGGCGCACGAC
>NZ_JBEYHA010000093.1:0-9803 GCF_040635075.1 Nocardiopsis sp. NPDC007018 | reverse complement strand
CACTCTGGGCGGGCGGGTGCGAGGGAGCACCGCACCCCGACGACCAGGTCTTCTTCCAAAGGCCCGGTGAGACGGCCGGGAGGACGGTGGCCGACCGTCCGCTGGTACGGCCGCGGGGCCGTACGGTCCAGTGTGACCGCATGTGGACATGTAGTACGTTGCCTTGCGGCCACGAGTAGGTGTTCGAGGAAAATGCAGCCGGAGGATCATTCGTGCCGTTCACTTCCGAGTCGGCGCGGCGTAGGTCCCGCGTACCGGGTAGCGGGGTGCTGACCGCCCTGGGGGCACACCACCGGGTCCGGATCGCGCAGGCGCTGACACTCATGCTGGTCACGTCCCTGTTCGTCGTTCCCGGGTCGGTGACCGTCGCCCCGCCAGCCGAGGCGAGCCTGGAGGACCTCCGTGAGCGCGCCGAGAACGCCGCCGAAGCCCTGGAGAAGGCCACCGACGAGTACGTCAAGCGCCAGGACGAGCTGGAGGCGGCGCAGGAGGACCTGATCTCCACGCTCCACGAGCTCCAGCAGATCGAGGGCGACCTCAACGAGATGCGGGAACCGCTCGCGCGGCTGGCCAGCACCATGTACCAGCAGCCCGACGCGGGCGTCATCGGCATCCTCGCCGCGGGAGACCTCGACGAGGACCTCCAGACGCAGTCCTACGCGGCCAAGCTGTCCGAGGACAACCAGGCGCTCATCCAGGACGCCACCAACCTGCGCGAGGACCAGGTGGAACTCGCCGGCGAGGCGCAGGAGCTCCAGACGTTCACGCAGCTGGAGCAGGCGGAGCTCGCGGCAGAGGTGGACTCGTTGCGGGAGCAGTCCGAGACGAGCATGAACGAGCTCACCGACGAACTGGAGTCGCGGGGGCTGGACCCCGAGGCGTACATGGCGGCGGCCGACTGCGACCCGAGCAAGGCGTCGAACGCGGGCGGCTACCCCAACGGCCTGCTCCCGCAGGAGGCGCTCTGCTCGCTCTACGACGACAAGTTCCTGCGCGCCGACGCGGCCGTCGAGTTCCTCCAGCTGAACGTGGAGTACGTCGAGGAGTTCGGCGAGAACATCTGCATCACCAGCGCCTACCGCGACCTGCCCAACCAGCACCGCGTGTACGCCGAGCAGCCGCCCGGCTTCGCGGCGATCCCGGGCACCAGTAACCACGGTCTGGGCGAGGCGATCGACCTCGGGTGCGGCATCCAGAACTTCCGGTCCGAGCGGTGGAACTGGATGGAGACCAACGGCGCCAAGTACAACTGGATTCACCCGGCCTGGGCCAAGTCGAGCCCCTTCGAGCCCTGGCACTGGGAGTACAAGGGTTAGGGCTTGTTTGGCCGGTACGACGCACGACCCGGAGGGCGGTCCCGTGGGGGCCGCCCTCCCGCGTGTCCGGGGGCTGGTCGGGGCCCGCCGGGGCGTCCCGGAACCCTAGGCGACGGTCTCCGGGGTGACCTCACTGGTGCAGTGGGGGCACTTGCTGGCCTTCTTGCTGATCTCCGTGACGCAGTGCGGGCACTCGCGGGTGGTGGCCTCCTCCGCCTTGATGAACTTCTCCATCAGCTTGCCCATGGGCAGCACCACGAGGAAGTAGAGCACCGCTGCGGTGATCAGGAACGACACCAGGGCGTCGACGAACGCCCCGTACAGGAACCGACTGCCGTTGATCTCGAAGTAGAGGTCCCCGAAGGTGGGGACGCCGCCGAAGATCCCCAGGAGCGGGGTGATGAACCCTTCGGTCAGGGCCGAGATGAGCCCGGCGAAGACGGAGCCGATGACGACCGCGACCGCCAGCTGCACCAGGTTTCCCTGGAGCAGGAACTTCTTGAAGCCTTCCATGGAACTGCCCTACGTGATCGTGAGTGGTGAACGCGCCGAACGGCGCCCGGACAGCTTTCACCACCCCTGGTCATCGGTCAACCGCGAATGGTGACAGACAGGCGCGAGGAGGGCGCGTGCCCGGCCAGGGCCCGGGCCTCCTCCCTGGTCGCGGCGATGACGACCAGTGCGCCGCCCTCCCCGCCGCCGCCCTCCTCGTCGGGAACGGACAGGACCGGGCGGTCGCCGACCACCTCGACGGCGGGCCCGGACCGGGCGGTCGGCCCGCCGAACGGATCGGCCCCGGCGGCTCCGGCGGCGGCCAGGACGTCCACCCGTCTGCCGGGGGAGAGCAGTCCCACCATCCCGGGGTCGGCCACACGCACCGGCACCGCGACCATGTCGGCGCCGTAGGGGAGCGCCGGGGGGTCGCTCAGGCGCGCGTCGGTGAGCACCTCGCCCCGGCGCACCGGGGCGTTCAGCGACATCCCGGCGGCCCGGTCGCCGGGGGACAGGGCCCCGTCGGGCGCGGCGCGCCCGGCCAGCGCCAGGGGGACGAGGTCGTCCTCGGACAGCGGCGCGCTGGCGTCGAGGTCCCGGGCCGCGGCCAGGACCCGGGTGACGGGCTCGGGAGGGGGCCGCAGCACCAGGACGGCGCAGAGTACGGCCAGGGCGGTCAGCAGCGAGGCGACGAGGCGCCGGTGGCGGTCGAGCAGGCGGAGCGGGCCGCTCCGGTGCCGGTACGGGGGCGGGGAGGGGGTCATGCCTCCAACGCTAGGCGGGCCGGGGGCGGTCCGAGGGGTTGTCCACAGGGGGGATTCCGGCGCGTTCACGCTCCGGTGCGGGTGGCTCCCCCGCGCGGTCAGCGGCCGTGCCGACACGCGTTCGGAGCCTCGGCCCCCGGGCCGCCGCCGCGCTCACTGCGCTCGAAGCCCCCCAGGAAGGACGAAAGCGCCGCCGAGGGGTCTCGGCGGCGCTGCCACGGTCAACGGTGGGTGGCTCAGCTGCTGGCGGCGGCGGTGCTGCCGCTGGTGCTCTTGCCGCTCGACGAGTCGCCGCCGGTGCCGGCACCCGCGGTCGAGGCGGCGGGGGCGGCCGCGCCGGAGTCGGAGGAGGCCTTGGCGGGCTCGGCGGCCTTGTCGCTCTTGGCCTCGGTGCCGCCGTCGGCGGAGTTGGAGCCGGTCAGGGCGGAGCTGTTCGTGGTGGACTTGCCGCTGTCGGTGCGGTAGAAGCCCGAACCCTTGAAGACGATGCCGACCGCGGAGTACACCTTGCGCAGGCGTCCCTCGCACTCGGGGCAGACCGTCAGCGAGTCGTCGCTGAAGCTCTGCACGACCTCCATCTGGGCGTCACACGCGGTGCACGCGTACTGGTACGTAGGCACTGTTCCGGGTCCTCCTTGCTGGCACTCACACCCGTCGACTGCTAAATAGTACGCGTTCGCCGACCGCCGCCGCGACAGCCCCTCGCCGTCCGTGTCCCGGGCGCCCCCGCGTGAGCGGGGCGGCTCCGGGCCGGTGGGGAGGGGACGCGCGTACCGGGGGCCCGTCCGGGACACGACCGCCAGCCATAACGCCGCGCCCGGGTGCCTTAATCCCCGTGCGGGCCGGGTCACCCCGGGTGGTCGCCGGTCCAGACGGCCGATTCCGGATCGAACACCCGCAGCCCGCCGCCGGGGGTCACCACCGCGTCCACCGGGCGGTCGTGCGCCTCCGAGGGCAGCAGGTCCACGAACTCCTCGTCGTGCACCACGGCGATCGCCGGAGTGCTCGGACCCCGGAGCGGCAGCGCGCGGTCGTAGCAGCCCGCGCCGCGCCCCATCCGCGTCCCGCGCCGGTCCACGGCCACGGCCGGGCACACCACCGCTTCGGCGCGGTCCAGCGCCCCGACCCCGTACCGCCGACCGGTCGGCTCCAGCAGCCCGTGCCCGGCGGGGGCGAGACCGGCCGGGCCGTCGTAGTCCGCCCAGTCCAGCGACCCGTCGGGAAGGAAGACCGGGAGGAGCACCCGCGTGCCCCGCCCGCGCAGGGCGTCCACCAGCTCCCGGGTGCCGGGCTCGCCTCCCACGGAGTAGTAGCAGGCGACGGTCCCGGCCGCGGCCAGCCGCGGCAGCCCCAGGAGGGCGTCGCGGATCGCCGAACCCGCGCGGTCGCGCTCACGCTGGCTCCGCTCCCGCCGCTCGGCGAGCAGACGGGTGCGCAGCGCGCGCTTGGCGGCGCGTTCGGGGTCGTTCGTGGCAGCCATGGGGTCCAGTGTGGCACCCGGAGCCGGGTTCCCCGAGGGGGTGAACACCCGGTTGCGGTTTCCACGCGTTCGCCCGAAACAGCGGGGACTTCTCGGCCACGGGGCGGTATCAGGCCACGTAACCGGGGTTGTCTGTCCTAAAGTGCCGTTCATGAGCGCCGACACCGATCAGAAGCGACCCCGTACCGACGCCGCCGTGACCAAGGCGGTCGTACCGGCGGCCGGGCTGGGCACCCGCTTCCTTCCCGCCACCAAGGCCACCCCCAAGGAGATGCTGCCGATCGTGGACAAGCCCGCGATCCAGTACGTCGTGGAGGAGGCCGTCGAAGCCGGGCTCAGCGACGTGCTCATGATCACCGGGCGCAGCAAACGCTCCATCGAGGACCACTTCGACCGCGCCTACGAGCTGGAGGAGGCGCTCGCGGCCAAGGGCGAGGACGACAAGCTCAGGTCGGTCCGCGAGTCCAGCGACCTCGCCCAGGTGCACTACGTCCGCCAGGGCGAGCCCCGGGGGCTGGGACACGCCGTGCTGTGCGCGGAGGCCCACGTCGGCGACAACCCCTTCGCGGTGCTCCTCGGCGACGACCTCATCGAGTCCGCCGACCTGCTCCGCCGCATGATCGAGGTGCGCCAGGCCAGGGGCGGCAGCGTCGTCGCGCTCATGGAGGTGGAGCCCGAGCAGGTTTCGCTCTACGGCTGCGCGGCGGTGGAGACCACCGACGAAGACGACGTCGTCACCGTCACCGACCTGGTCGAGAAGCCCTCCCCGGACCAGGCGCCCAGCCGGTGGGCGATCATCGGCCGCTACGTGTGCGACCCGGCGGTCTTCCCGGTCCTGCACGACACCCCTCCCGGCCGGGGCGGGGAGATCCAGCTGACCGACGCCCTCAAGGACCTGGCGCGTATCCCGGCCGAGCGGGGCGGCGGCGTGCACGGTGTGCTGCTGCGCGGGAACCGCTACGACACCGGGAACAAGGCCGAGTACATCCGCACCGTGGTCGAGTTCGCCTGCGGGCGCCCGGACCTCGCGGACGAGCTCCTGCCCTGGCTGAGGGAGTTCCTGGACCGCCAGGAGCGGCTCCGGGGCTGATCGTTGCGGGGCGGGCCCGTACCCGTCCCGTCGCGGGGTCCGGGCGCCCGGGGGCGGAGGTGGCCACAATGGGTCCGGTGCCCCTCGGCGACGGGGCGGCACCTCCAGCGCGTCCGCGACCCGGAAGGACCTCATGAAGAGCGTCGAACAGCACATCTCCGACCTCCTGGGCCTGGTCGCCGTGCCCGAACCGACCGAGCTCGACCTGCTGCGGGCCCACGGGACGGTGCTCGCCGAGCCGGTCGTCTCCCCGGTGTCCCTGCCGGGCTTCGACAACTCGTCGATGGACGGCTACGCGGTACACGCCGCCGACCTGGCCGACGCCTCGGCCGCGCACCCGGTCCGGCTCCCCGTGGTGGCCGACATCCCGGCGGGCGACGCGAGCCCAACGGCGATCCGGCCCGGGCTGTGCGCCCGGATCATGACCGGGGCCCCCATGCCCGAGGGCGCCGACGCCGTGGTCCCGGTGGAGTGGACCGACGGCGGCACCGTGGAGGTGTCCGTCGACCGCCCCGCGCGACCGGGCTCCTTCGTGCGGCGCCGGGGCGAGGACGTCCACGAGGGCGCGACCGTACTGGGGGCGGGGGTCCGGGTCGGCGCGGGGGAGATGGGGGTGCTGGCCGCGGTCGGGCGCCGCTCGGTTCCGGTGCGGCCCCGGCCGCGCGTGGTGGTGCTCTCCACGGGCGAGGAGCTGGTGGAGCCCGGACGCCCTCTCGGGCCCGGGCAGATCTACGAGTCCAACAGTCACATGCTGGCCGCCGCCGCCAGGGACGAGGGCTGCGAGGTCTACCGCCACGGCTTCGTCGGCGACGACCCGGCCGCCGTCTGGGACACGCTGGAGGGCCTCCTGGTGCGCGCCGACGTCGTGGTGACCACCGGCGGAGTGAGCATGGGGGCCTACGACGTGGTCAAGGAGGTGCTCTCCACGAAGGGAACCGTGGAGTTCACCCAGGTGGCGATGCAGCCGGGCAAGCCCCAGGGGTTCGGCACCATCGGCCCGGACGCCACCCCGATCCTCACGCTGCCCGGCAACCCGGTGAGCGCCTTCGTCTCGTTCCACCTGTTCGTCCGGCCCGTGCTGCGCAGGCTGCGCGGCCTGCCCCCGACTCCGCTGCCGAGCGTGCGGGCACGGTTGGCCACCGAGGTGGGTTCGCCCGAGGGGCGGCGCTCCTACCTGCGTGCCGTACTGTCCGAGCCCACCGCCCAGGACCCGGTGCCGACCGTCGCCCCGGCGGTGCGGCAGGGTTCGCACCAGCTGTCCGCGCTCGCCGACGCCAACGCGCTCCTGGTGGTGCCGGAGCAGGCCGTCGCGCTGGCCGCCGGAGACCTGGCGGAGGTCCTCGTCCTGCCCCGGTACTGAGGTCGGCGGGCCCCGGTCCGCAGGGCGGGGGTCCGGCCGGGAAGGCCGTACGTCCGCCTTCCTCTGGTTCGCCGGGCGCGTGCCAGGGGCGGGCGTCCGGGCCGGTGCGGGCGACCACGGACCACACTCGACGGACGCGGTCCGTGTGTCCTCGCGGGGGAGTACGGTCATCGTGGGACTCGGCACCCCGTGTCCCCGCGGTCGACCGATCCGGGCGGCAGCGTGCCCGCACGAGACGATGAGTGGCTCCACAGCGATGACCGACACCCCACGGCCGGAGGCGCACCCCTCAGGCCTCACGCACCTCGACGAGTCCGGTTCCGCGCGCATGGTGGACGTCTCCGCCAAGGACGTCAGCGCCCGTTCCGCCACGGCCACCGGGCGCGTCCTGCTCAGTCCGGAGACCGTCGCCGCCCTGCGTGACGGCGCCGTGCCCAAGGGCGACGCCCTCGCGGTCGCGCGGATCGCGGGCATCCAGGGCGCCAAGCGCACCCCCGACCTCGTCCCGCTGTGCCACCCCATCGCCGTGCACGGCGTGGACGTGGACCTCACGGTGGTGGACGACGGGGTGGACGTCAGCGCCACGGTGCGCACCGCCGACCGCACCGGGGTCGAGATGGAGGCGCTCACCTGTGTGATGACCGCCGCGCTCGGTCTGGTCGACATGGTGAAGGCGATCGACCCCGAGGCCGAGGTGACCCGGGTACGGGTCGAGGAGAAGACCGGCGGCAAGAAGGGGCACTGGAGGCGCGGTGAGTGATCCCGTGCGCCGGGTCGCGGTGGTGACGGCGTCCAACCGGGCCGCCAGCGGCGTGTATCCGGACCGTTCCGGGCCGGTGATCGCGGAGCGGCTGCGGTCCATGGGCTGCGCGGTCGTGGGGCCCTGGGTGGTACCGGACGGCTCCGCGGTCGCCGAGGCGATCGAGCGCGCGCTCGACGAGGGCGTGGACGCCGTGCTGACCACCGGGGGCACCGGCCTCACCCCGCAGGACCTCACTCCCGAGGTGACGCGCCCGCTCCTGACCCTGGAGATCCCCGGGATTGCCGAGGCCTTGCGCGCTGCGGGGCGGGACCGGGGCGTGCCCGCCGCCGTGCTCTCGCGGGGGCTGGCGGGTGTCGCCGAACGTTCCGGTCACCGCGCGATCGTGGTGAACCTGCCCGGGTCCAGGGGGGGAGTCCGCGACGGGATGGACGTGCTGGAGCCGGTTCTGGGCCACGCGATCGACCAGCTGTGTGGCGGGGACCACCCTTCGTCCGAATGACACCGGACAATGACCGGAATCACATCGGGGGCATTCCGGGGCGAGGCAATTCCTTGACCCGGTGCCGGTTTTCGGTGCTGGAGTGAATGGAGTTTGGAAACGGCCGATTCTCGTGCGGTGGGGGTGACGCCCGCCACCTCACGCCCACGGAGTGGAATACTGGAGGGCGTCACCGGCTCCGGGCGCGCACGAGCGCCGAGGGCTGGAAGGCGCGACCGCGCAGGGCGGTCCGGAGGGCTCGGAAGGACGGACGTGAACCGCAGACAGGGGTGGCCCGTCACCCTTCAGGAGGGGCCGATCGCTCTTCGCCCTCTGCGGCTTCGCGACGCCCCCGTGCTCCGGGACACCCGGGCGCGCAACGCCGAGTGGTTGCGGCCCTGGGAGCCCACCTACCCGGAGATGCCGCTGCGCACCACCGGGCTCGCGCCCTACGTGGCCATGCTCCAGGCGATCCGGCGCGAGGCCAGGGCGGGCTTGTCGATGCCGTGGGCGATCACCTACGAGGGCGCCTTCGTGGGCCAGCTCACCGTGGGAGCCATCGTGTGGGGGTCGGCCAGGTCGGCGCAGGTCGGCTACTGGGTGGACAGCGGCCACGCGGGGCGCGGCATCACCCCGACCGCCGTCGCCCTCGCCGTCGACCACTCGTTCTTCACTGTCGGACTCCACCGGATCGAGGCCAACATCCGCCCCGAGAACCGCGCCAGCAGACGGGTGGCCACCAAACTGGGCTTCCGGGACGAGGGGGTTCGCAGACGCCAGTTGCACATCGACGGCGCGTGGCGGGACCACATCTGCTACGCCCTCACGGCGGAGGAGGTGCCCCGGGGCGTGCTGCGCCGCTGGTACGACGGAGGCCCTTCCGGTCCACCGGAGGAAGGGGGTTCCGGCTCTGGTTCCGCATTGGGGCCACAAGGCCCGAACGGCGGCGGTGATCCGTGGGACCCGGCGAGTCCGCGCCCCGGATCACCGTGAACATGGCACCATCACGGATGCGTCGGGATCTTAAACCCCTCTTTAAGCACAATGATTCATTACTTTGCGTTGAATTGGCGCTGCTCTCCGCAGTCGCCGTCTGGCCTGGTCTTTCGTTCTGGAGGGTGTGACGACCGAAACTGAGGGTCCACAATCTTGCGACACTCCGGTCGGAATGTGGCGCATTTATGGACACGGGGTCGTACCGTGCGGAACATAGACGCATTGACGATGCGGGCTACGCGTGGATTTGCCGTACGGGAATCGACCCCGGTCCGACGAGGGCCAGGAACGATGTCCAGCCGGAGGACGTCTCTACTTCCGGGAGTACGTCCAGCCACACGCGGAGCGGTGTCGACGAAGTGTCGACCAACGTTCAGTGGCCGTCATCGTGAGGAGGGGTGATGAGCAGCTCTCCTCTGTACCTGGCCATCGTGGTGGTCTGGCTCATCGTCCTGGTTCCGATGCTGCTGCGGAAGGACTCCGTGGACACCGTCCCGGAGGACGCCCGCCGTGAGGACGACGACGTCGAGACGGCCGAGGCCGACGACTCCGCCGAGGACGCCTCAGGCGACGAGGGGAGCCCGGACCTCACCGAGACCCAGGTGATCCCCCGTCCCGCCGTCAGCGTCGACGACGGCGCCGACGACGGCGCCGACGAGCGGCCGACGGAGGCGGAGCGCCCCGAGGTCCAGGGGCGGGTCCGTCCGGGCCACGAGCCGCGCGCCCGCGTCATCGCCCGTCGGCGCCGTCGCACCACCGTGCTGACCCTGCTGAACGTCGGCACCGTCGTGGCGGTCGCCTTCGGTCTGGGGCCGTGGTGGGTCGTCGCCCCGCCGGTCCTGCTGTTGGTCGGGCACATGGCACTGCTGCGCGAGGCCGCCAAGGCCGACGCCGAGCGCCGTGTGGCCGTGGCCCGAGCGCGCCGCCAGGCCGCGGTGCGGGCGCGTCGTGCCGAGGCGGAGCAGGCCCGCGAGGCCGAGCGCGAGGCGCAGATCATCGCCTTCATCGAACGCCGCAGCCAGGTGTACGACCAGTACGCCGACGCCCGGTTGCGGGCCGCAGGG
>NZ_JBEYHA010000092.1:0-10245 GCF_040635075.1 Nocardiopsis sp. NPDC007018 | reverse complement strand
CCCCGCCCCTCCACGAGGACCCCGTGAACCCCTCCGCGGGGCGGGGCCGCCCCGCCCCTCCACGGAGCGCGGGGCCCCACCGTTCACGTGAAAGCACCCCCGATGCCCTTGACCCGGGGGGCTCGCGCCCCCAGAGTCGTCACGTGACATCCACCTGCCCGGGGAGAGGCATGGACGCCCGTACGGAGAAGGTCCGCGAGCTGTGGGAGAAGCGGGCGGGGGGTTATGACGCCGGGACGCGAATCGAACCGTCCAGCGTCCGCCGCACCCGCCGACTGCTGTGCGCGGGGGCGCGGGGGCGCACCCTGGAGGTCGCGGTGGGCACCGGGACCAACCTGCGGTACTACCCGCCGCAGGTCGTGCTGACGGGCGTGGACCTCAGCCCCGCCATGCTCGCCCGGACACGGGAGAGGGCCGCCGAGCAGGGTCGCCCGATCCACCTGGTGGAGGGCGACGCCCAGCGGCTCTCCTTCGCCGACCGGTCGTTCGACACCGTGCTGTGCGCGCTGGCGCTGTGCACGATCCCCGACCAGGAGCGCGCTCTCGCGGAGATGTACCGGGTCCTGGTCCCCGGCGGGCGGCTGCTTCTGGTCGACCACATCGAGTACACGCGGTTCCCGTTCCGGTGGCGCGAACGGATGCGCCGTCACCCCCGCCGGCTTCCGCGGACCGTCGCGGAGGAGGTCGGGTTCGTGGTGGGCCACCACGACCGCCTGATGATGGGCCTGGTGGAACGGCTGGTCGCGCACCGACCGCGTTGAGCGCGCCGTTCCCGGCGGTACGACGCGTACCCTGGGTTGGCTCCTCATGGATGTGTTGACGCTCCGTCGCCCCCACGGCGACGCGCTGACCGCACTGGCTCCCGAAAGGGGCCCCTGTGGGCCATTCGTCTCGTGTTCACCCCTTGGGGGCTGGACACGATCCCTTCTCCCTGCGTCAGTGGCAGGGTGAAACGAGATACATTGCTCTCAAGCGGCAACCTCGCCCCCCGAAGGAGGGACGTGACCGAAGAAACCGCTGTGCCCACGGCCGACGCCACCGGTGTACGCGACGCCGTCACCGTCAACATGCCAGCCGACAGCGCCTACCTGTCTGTCCTGCGCACGGCGACGGCAGGGCTGGCCGCCCGGCTCGACTTCACCCTCGACGAGATCGAGGACCTGAGGATCGGTGTCGACGAGGCCTGCGCGATGCTCCTCTCCCAGGCGCTGCCCGGCACAGAACTGACCACGGAATTCGAACTCACCCCCGACGGGATGCGCATCTCGGTCTCGGTGATGACGGCGGACGGACGCCTGCCCGCCCGTGACACCTTCGCCTGGACCGTCCTGTCCGCGCTCGCCGGGGACGTCGACGCGGGGGTCGGTCCGGACGACCGCGTCTTCATCGTCCTGTACAAACGCCGTGGCGCCCTGGAGCCGGCGTGAGCGAAAGGGGGCCCGCTCTGACAGCGAAGACCGAGCACGCGGTGCCCGACCGGGCCCGCGCGAGAGAGTTGTTCGAGCGCCTTAACGACCTCGACGCGGACGCGCCGGAACGCCGGGCGATCCGCGACGAACTGGTCGAGCTCCACCTGCCCTTGGTGGAGTACCTGGCCCGCAGGTTCCGCAACCGGGGCGAGTGGCTGGACGACCTCACGCAGGTGGCCACGATCGGGCTGATCAAGTCCATCGACCGGTTCGACCTGGAACGCGGGGTGGAGTTCTCCACGTACGCGACCCCGACCATCGTCGGTGAGATCAAGCGCCACTTCCGGGACAAGGGCTGGGCGGTGCGGGTTCCGCGGCGCCTCCAGGAGCTGAAGCTCTCCCTGACCAAGGCGGTCAGCGACCTGTCCCAGCGCGAGGGGCGCTCCCCCACCGTCGCGGAACTGGCCGCGCACCTGCAGATGACCGAGGAGGAGGTGCTGGAGGGACTGGAGTCCGCCAACGCCTACTCGACGGTGTCGTTGGACGCCCCCGACAGCGGGGACGAGGACGCCCCCGCGGTGGCCGACTCCCTGGGGATCGTCGACGAGTCCCTGGAGGGCGTGGAGTACCGGGAGTCCCTCAAGCCGCTCCTGGAGCAGCTGCCGCCCCGCGAGAAGCGCATCCTGCTGCTGCGCTTCTTCGGGAACATGACGCAGTCGCAGATCGCCCAGGAGCTGGGGATCTCCCAGATGCACGTGTCGCGTCTGCTGGCGCGCACCCTGGCCCAGCTGCGGCAGGCGCTCACCACGGACGACTGACCCCGTGCGGCCGACGGCCGCGGTGACGTTACCGGCGCCCCTCGGTGTCGGAGAACAGCGCCGCGGTCGTCGGCGGCGCCAGGACCGCCGCGGCCGCCGCGACGGCCACCGCGAGCATGACGGCGCAGATCGCGTACTGCTCGCCCGTGTACATGTAGTACGCCACCACCCCCATGAAGAGCTGGGTGACGACCACCGGCGTGCGGGCCCAGTCACGCAGGTTCCAGAGGCCGTAGGCGACGAAGACCAGCAGCGCCCCGACGCCGACCCCGATCACGGTGAGCGGGAGGGCCGAGGAGACCGGGTCCGTCGCCCGGCCGGTGGCCGCGGTGTAGAGGCTGTAGAGACCGGCGAGCGCCGAGACCAGCCCGATCAGGGCCTCCAGCACGGCGGCGATGACGATGGTGATGGGACGCGAAGACACCTGACGAGCCTATACGCGCTCGCGGGGTCCGCCCCTCCGGCTCCCCCGCGGGACCCCCACCGCCTAGACTGTCGGGGTGCGAGCCCTATTCATCGTGAACCCCCAGGCGACCACGACCACCTCACGCACCCGCGAGGTGATCCTGGGCGCGCTGGCCGCCGAACTGGACGTCACCCCCGTCGAGACCGCCTACCGGGACCACGCTCGCGAACTGGCGCGGGGCGCGGCCGCGGACGGGTTCGACCTGGTGCTGAGCCTGGGGGGTGACGGCACGGTCAACGAGGTCGTCAACGGGCTCCTGGCCACCCCGGAGGAGCTGCCGCGACCCCGTTACGCCGTCATCCCGGGCGGCAGCGCGAACGTGTTCATTCGCGCCCTGGGGGTTCCCGGGGACCCGGTGGAGGCCACGGGAACGATTCTGGAGGCCATCCGGGCGGGGCGCGAACGCGAGATCGGGCTGGGCCGGATCACCGGTGAGCAGGATGACCGGTACTTCACGTTCTGCGCGGGTTTCGGGTGGGACGCCGATGTGGTGCAGCAGGTGGAGCACGAACGCGGCAACGGCCGCAAGGCCACCCCGGCCCTGTACGCGGAGACCGCGGTAAAGCTGTTCTTCCGGGGCGATATCCGCGATCCGTCACTCAGCGTGAGTGACGGCGGAAGGTCGTTGGAGGATGTCTATTTCGCGCTGGTCACCAACACCACTCCGTGGACGTACGCGGGGGCGCTGGCGCTTCAGCCCACCCCGGCCTCCCGTTTCGAGCTGGGTCTGGACGCATTCGCGCTCACCCAGTCCTCGCACGCGCTGACTGGCTGGGTTCTTTCCCAAATGTTCTTCCCCAAGGGCCTTCCCGCACACGGGGACGGGTACGTGACCTGGCACGACCAGGCGTCGCTGCGCATCTCGTCGTCGCATCCGCGGGCGTTCCAAATCGACGGCGAATACCTGGGCGAGCGTGAAGAGGTCAACTTCCACTCGGTACCGAAGGCATTACGAATCTTCTGTTAATAACGCCGATAGCGGCCATTCCCGATGACTGTGACGCACCCGACACACCGAACAGGACCTTCGGCCTCGGGAAGTCTTGCATGGTCCCGGCGATCCTGACACGCTCGACATATCGCCGCGAGTTACGGGCGAGTTAATTTGGGCGCTCCCACGTGGCCGTGGGGTGAAACCTCACTTACTCGGCCTGACGACACCCACCGGTGGACCCCCTCCGCCGGGCGCCCTTGCACATTCCGATCGTGAAAAGCTTCACAAATGATCGCCTCACTGTGAGGAGTGGACCGCATGGACTGGCGCCATGACGCAGCCTGCCGTGACGAAGACCCCGAACTCTTCTTCCCCATCGGCGACTTCGGCCCCGCACTGATCCAGATCGAGGAGGCCAAGGAGGTCTGCCAGCGCTGTCCGGTCAGCTCCGCGTGTCTCAAGTGGGCGCTGGAGAGCGGCCAGGACGGTGGCGTCTGGGGCGGCACCTCCGAGGAGGAACGCCGCCGCATGAAGCGCCGCGGTACCGCGCTGCGCCCCATGGTCCGCAGCTAGACCGTTCCCGGCCGACGACGATCCCCCGCTGGCGCGGCGGGGGCCCGGACCGCGCACCACGGCAACGGCGCCGCGGGCGCCCGTCAGGGAACCTCGCGCTCCTCGTGCTCCAGGGGCAGACCGATCGCCACCTCGGTCCCGCCGGACTCCTTCGGTCTGATCGCCAGGGTCCCCCCGAGCTCGCCCACGATGAGGGTCCGCACGATCTGCAGGCCCAGACTCGTGGTTCCCTCCAGGTCGAAGTCCTCCGGCAGCCCCCCGCCGTCGTCGGAGACGGCCAGCTCCAGACTGCTCGGCCCCGGGTGGCCCGGCCCGGTGTCGAACCGGCGCACCCGCACCTCGATCAGGCCCGGCCCCTGGCCCAGTCCGTGCTCCACCGCGTTCTGCACCAGCTCGGCCAGCACCATCGACAGCGGGGTGGCCACGAGCGCGTTCAACAGTCCGAAGTGGCCGTCGCGCCGGGGCACCACCGCGTGACCCGTCGAGGACACCTCGGCCGCCATCTGCATGACCCGGTCGGCGATGTCGTCGAAGTCCACCACCTCGTCCGGGGTGTGCGAGAGCATCTCGTGCACGATCGCGATGGACCCCACGCGGCCGACCGCCTCGTCCAGGGCCGCCCGCGCCTCGGGGATGTCCAGACGCCGTGACTGGAGCCGCAGCAGCGCCGCCACCGTCTGGAGGTTGTTCTTCACCCGGTGGTGGATCTCCCGGATGGTGGCGTCCTTGGTCATGAGCTCGCGCTCGCGCCTGCGCAGCTCGGTGACGTCGCGGACCATCACCAGCGCGCCGATCCGCACACCGTCGACGATCAGGGGGATCGACCGCAGCTGGACGGTGACCCCGCGCGCCTCGATCTCCGACTCCTGCGGGGCCCGCCCGCTCGCCGTGTAGGTGAGGTTCTCGTCCCGGGCCTCCCCCTGCGAGGCCAGCTCCAGCGTGGTGCGGTCCAGGCGCGCCCCGACGAGGTCGGCGGCCAGGCCCAGCCGGCGGTAGGCGGAGAGCGCGTTGGGGCTGGCGTAGACCACCTCGCCGTTCTGGTCCAGGCGCAGCAGTCCGTCGCCCACCCTCGGCGACCGGACCATGAGCGGCCCCTGGTCGCTGAACGGGAAGGCGCCCTCCGAGATCATCTGGGCGAGGTCGCCGGCGCTCTGGAGGTAGGTGAGCTCCAGGCGGCTCGGCGTACGAGCCGAACTCAGGTTGGTGCTGCGCTGGATGACGGCGATGAGGTTGCCCTCCCTGCGGACCGGAATGGTCTCCTCGCGCACCGGCACCCCGCCGGACCAGTCGGGGTCGCCGTCGCGGCAGATGCGCCCCTCGCTCCAGGCCCGGTCGATCAGGGCCCGGCGGCCGACCACCCGAGGGGCGGTCCGGGACGTGAGATCGGTCATGTCGTCCCTGAGCACCGCCTCCACCAGGTCGTCCTGGAAGGCGGTGGGGCCGGTGGTGGGCCGCATCTGGGCGATGGCGATCCACCCGTCGTCATCCCGCAGGCGCACCCAGAGCACGAGGTCCGCGAAGGAGAGGTCGGCCAGGAGCTGCCAGTCGGAGACCAGCGAGTGAATCCACTCCAGGTCCGCCTGTTTGAGTGACGTGTGTCGGCGAATGAGGTCGCTGAGGTGAGGCACTCACAAATCATCCCATGAAGCCGTGCATACTCAAGGGGCACGCACTCGACCAGTGGTCCACACCAATCGACGGCCGGAAGGCGGCCGCACGACCACGACCGGGCGGGGTGCGCAACGCGGCGGAGGAGACTGATGACGGTTCAGCGCACACTGGACGGCAACCCGCGGGTGCCCAAGTACTACCAGGTCAAGAAGCAGTTGCTGGAGCTGATCGAGGCCATGCCCGCCGGGAACCCGGTCCCGCCGGAGCGCTCCCTGGCCACGCAGTTCGGCACCTCGCGCACGACGGTGCGCCAGGCCCTGACGGAGATGGTGGTCGAGGGCCGCCTCCTGCGTATCCAGGGCAAGGGCACGTTCGTGGCCAAGCCGAAGGTCGCGCAGGTCCTCCAGCTGACCAGCTACACGCAGGAGATGCGGGCGCACGGCCTGCACCCCGCCACCCGCATCCTGGACGTCAGCTACATCAACGCCGACGACCAGCTGGCGGAGCTCCTCTCGATCCGTTCGGGCGGTCGCGTGCTGCGGATCGAACGGCTACGGCTGGCCAACGGCGAGCCCATGGCCGTCGAGACGGCGCACCTGGCCGCACGGCGCTTCCCCGGACTCCGGAGGCAGCTGGACCGCTACGCGTCGCTCTACGAGGCTCTGGCGAGCGCCTACGACGTCTCCCTCGCGGAGGCGGAGGCCTCCATCGAGACGGTGCTGGCGACCCCCAACGAGGCGCGCCTGCTCGGCGTGGACGTGGGCCTGCCGCTGGTGCTGCACTGCCAGCACAGCTTCGACGGTGACGGACACCCGGTGGAGTGGGTCCGCTCCCTGTACCGGGGAGACCGCTACAAGTTCGTCACCCGCCTGCGCCCGCCCCGGGACTGACGCGCCCCGCCCCGGTCCGGAATCGGCACGCGGGGCGCGGACCGGGTCAGCCGCGGGCGAGCACGCTGGCCAGGGCGTCGACCACCCGCGGGTCGTACTCGCTGTCGGTGTCCATCCGCAGCCGCTCCACGACGGCGGCCCGGCGCTCGGCGTCGCCGTTCTCCCCGACGAGGTCGTCGAAGGCGTTGGCGACCTTGATGATCCGGCTGCCCAGCGGCGGCACGCCCGCCTCGCCGTCCCCGGCCAGCGGCTCGCACTGGCGGCGGACCATCTCGGCGACGTGGTCCAGTACCCCGGTCTCCCGGATGATGGCCGACCCCAGCTCCGCGATCCGCCGCTGTTCCCTGGGCGAGGACAGCACGGTCGCGCCGCCCGCGATGGGCTCCCGCAGCGAGAGCTGGCCGATGTCGTGCATGAGCGCCGCGTACTCCAGCTCCAGCAGCTCCGCCTCGGCCAGGCCCAGTTCGCAGGCGATGCCGTGCGAGAGCTGGCTGACCCGGCGGGAGTGGCCGTTCTCCACGTAGCCGCCGACCTCGGTGACCCTGGACAGCGCGCGCACCGTCTCCAGGTAGGTGCGGCGCACCTCGGCGTGCCTGCGGAAGGCCACCTGGGAGACCAGGAGCGGGGCGAGGAAGACCAGCAGGCCCACCAGGCCGGTCACCGTGCAGGCCAGGGCGATGAGCACGCCGCTGGAGGCGATCGCGCCGCCGGTCGCGACCTGGGCCCGGGCCTCGTCCCGCAGGGCCACCGCGAGCCGGGTGCGCAGGCGCTCGGCCCGCAACACGGCGGAGACCCCCACGTCCAGCGCCCAGGCCAGGGCGACCAGCACCGTCATCATCAGGGCGACCATGACGGAGGGGCCGGTCAGGGACAGGGCCTCGGCCAGTGGTCGGAAGGCCGCGGCGAGCAGGGCCGCGGTGAGGACCCGCCGCGCCACGTCCTCCAGGCGGGGGGCGTGGCCCACCGCCACGTGCGGGAGCTCGCCCAGGGCCACGCCCAGGGCGACCACCGCCACGACCTGCCAGGCGGAGTGGTGGCTGGCCTCGCCGCCCAGGCTGGGCAGGAACGCGTAGGCGATCGCCCCGGCCAGGGCGATCGGCGCGGACCCCCGGTGCCCGGGCAGGGTGATCCTGGCCAGCTCACCGACCGCGATGACCAGGCAGAAGGCCAGCGCCACGTAGGGCTGGTCGAACCCGGTGGAGGCGGTCCACACCAGGGCGGTGAGGGAGGCGGCGCCCACCCCGCCCACGAGCAGGGCGCGGAAGGGGCGCGCCGTGCGCCACACGGGCCCCCGGGCCCGCTGGTGGCCGAGCGCCCCGCCCTCGGGACCACTCGGGTGCGGACCGGGCGGGACCCCGTCCGACTGCCTCTGCGCCATCACCGCTCCTGGCCCCCCGTCACCGCGGCCGCCGAGGTGGACTCGGCCACCGGGGACGTACCGTCCCGCCGCGCGGCGGACGGTGCCGTCGCGCCCTTCTCCTCGGACTCCGCGCCGCCGGAGGCGCCGTAGCACCCGCCCGGCGGCTCCGCGATGTCCGGAGTCTCCCACCCCTCCCGGGTGACGGCGCGCACGAGGGCCTCCACCATCCGGGGGTCGAACTGGCTGCCCGCGCAGCGCCGGAGTTCGGCGATGGCGTCCTCCACGGACCACGCCTTGCGGTAGGACCGGGTGGAGGTGAGGCAGTCGAAGACGTCGGCCACGCTGATGATCCGGGCCGACTCGGGGATCTCCATCCCCACCAGGCCCATCGGGTAGCCGCGACCGTCCAGGCGCTCGTGGTGGTGCCGGATGCCCGCGAGCGCCTCGTCGAGGAAGCTGATCTCCCGGACGATCTCGTATCCGCGCGTGGGGTGCAGCTTGATCGCGGCGTACTCGTCGTCCGTGAGCTTGCCGTTCTTCTGGAGCACCTTGGTGGGCACCCCGAGCTTGCCGATGTCGTGCAGCATGCCCGCGTAGCGGATCTTCTGCACCCGCTCGGCCGGCATACCCAGTTCGGCGGCGATCATCGCCGAGCCCTCGGCCACCCGCATGCAGTGGCCCCGGGTGTAGTAGTCCTTCGTCTCGACCGCCTGGCACAGGGTGGCCAGCGTGGCCTCGTGCGCGCGGGCCTCGGCGCTCTGCTGGCCGAAGACCCAGCGGGCGATGAACAGCGGCAGCAGGACCAGGAGCGGGGCGATGACGCCCACCGCGCCCCAGATGGCCGCGATGGCCAGGCCCAGCATCTGGTAGCCCACGGAGGCGACCTCCAGGGAGGCCAGCGGGCGCCAGCGCAGCGGCCCGACGCGCGCGGGCCGGGTGACGCCCAGACACCACACGAGCACGCCGATGAGCGCCGAGTTGAGCAGTGTGTGCGTCAGGACCGCCGCGACGTAGGGCAGGACGATGCCGGGGAAGTCGGACTGCCCCGGCACCCCCACCGTACCCCCGAGCAGCAGGTAGACGTGTCCGGCCACGTGCGCCGCCAGGGCGAACTGTGCCCCGTTGAAGGCCCGCTTGACCAGACCCTGCCTGCGGATCACCAGGCAGGAGGCGAAACCGACCACGGCCGCGCCGGCCGGTCCCACGAGCACGACGGCGGCCAGGGCCACGGCCGAGCTCGGCGAGATTCCGGCTTCCTTGACGTCGGCGACGACGTGTGTGCTTATCGACTCCGCGACGACGAACAGGACAGCGATGAGTACCAGGGTCCCCAGGCTGATCCCCGAGTAGGGACCCACGAGCATGACGACGACAGCACTGACAACGATGATCCCGACGTAGACACGCGCGCCCCAAGGAAGAGCCCGCACCCCCGTTCACCCCCCACCGACGACGACCGGACTGTCATGGTTTCACCGGTTCTGTTCTACCACCAAGACCATCCGGTAAAAGTGGAAGCAGCAAAAACGGCGGCCATCATCGGACCGAACATGGTGACGAGCATCGTCATCCCCCTTCTCCCTGCGGCGACAGCCCCCTCATCCCCCGGGCACGCCGCGCAAATGACCCTATTCGTTGGATAAGGCCTCCAGTTTAACGGGCCACGGCACCATCCTGATTACCCCCAACCCGAACCGGGGGCACCCGATCGGCCACAGGGGGCGACAAGTTCCGGAGCGTGGAATTACTAATTCAATTAGTCATTCCAAACAACTACACAGAGTGACAATAGGCCCCAGGGGCGACTCGGGCGATCGTCGCCCCCCGGGGCGTTCCTGCGCAGGGCGCCAGCCGACCCCATCAGGCACGACTACCCATCGTGAGCATTCGAAACAAGTCCTCACGAGTCCAAGGAAATTCATTCCGACTCGGTCACGACCGAAAACCGTTTCTCCGCATCGGGCGTGTCGAACCCCACGAGAACCACCCACCGGGCACCCCCGTGACCAAAACCCCCGAAGCCCCACGGGTGTCGGCGCACTCTTTCTCCAAAAGCACGCATAAGGCCCAAAACACACCAGACCGCAACAAGCGGCCCCGAAAATACAAAAGTGGCGAAAGCTGGAATTCCAGAATTAACCCCCCCCCCCACCCCGCCCCCGGCCCCCCCCGGCGACCCCCCCC
>NZ_JBEYHA010000091.1:0-10530 GCF_040635075.1 Nocardiopsis sp. NPDC007018 | reverse complement strand
CTCGCGACCACCAGGCTGCCTCTCGCTGCGCCGACTTCGCTCGGACAGCCAAACCCGGGCTGACCTTCGCTCCTCGTCTTGCGAGAGATTGCCTGGAGGCCGCTCGCGGCGATCGGCGCAAGCGCCGAACCAACCGAAAGCATCCACGGAACATGCCCTAGGAGCCGTCGAACCCTTCGGCCGGGAACGGCCGAGGGGCCGGTCGTGTCGGCGACCGGCCCCTCGGTGGGCGTCAGGACCCGGAGGCCCCGGGATGCCTAGACCTCGTAGATGTCGTCGATCTCCTTGCTCCACTGCTTGCTGACCACGTGGCGCTTGACCTTCAGGGAAGCGGTCATCTGGCCGCCCTCCTCGGTGAAGTCGCTGGGCAGGATCTTGAACTTCTTGATGCCCTCGGCCTTGGAGACGGCCTTGTTGGCGTCGTCCACCGCGCCCTGGATGGCGGCGTTGAGGTCGGCGTCACCGGTGAGCTCGGCGATCTCGCCGGTCTTGCCGTTGGAGGCCTTCCACAGCTCGAACGACTCGGGGTCGATCGTGACGAGGGCGGCGATGAACTTGCGGTTGTCGCCGACCACCATGCACTGGCTCACCAGGGCGTGGGAGCGGATGCGGTCCTCCAGGACGGCCGGGGCGACGTTCTTGCCGCCCGCGGTCACGATGATCTCCTTCTTGCGCCCGGTGATGCTCAGGAACCCGTCCGCGTCGAGGGAGCCGAGGTCGCCGGTGCGGTAGAAGCCGTCCTCGAAGGCGTCCTTGGTGGCCTTCTCGTTCTGCCAGTAGCCGACCATGATGTGGTCGCCCTTGAGCAGGATCTCGCCGTCGTCCGCGATGCGCACGGTCGTGCCCGGCATGGGCTGCCCGACGGTGCCGATCTTGTTGAAGCCGGGGCTGTTGACCGAGGTCGGGGCGGTGGTCTCGGTGAGGCCGTAGCCCTCGATGATGGTCAGGCCCACGCCTCGGAAGAAGTGGCCGAGGCGGTCGCCCAGGGCGGAGCCGCCAGAGACCGCGTAGTGGGCCTCGCCGCCCAGGCGGGCCGTGATCTTCCCGTAGACGAGCTTCTTGAACAGGCCGTGCTTGAGCTTGAGGGTGAAGGGGACCTGGCCGGTGGCCAGCGCCTTGCTGTACTCGATGGCGGTGTCGGCGGCGGCGTTGAAGATCTTGCCCTTGCCCTCGCCCTCGGCCTTCTGCTGGGCCTTGGTGAAGACCTTCTCGAACACGCGCGGGACCGCGAGGAGGAAGGTGGGCTTGAAGACCGAGAACTGGTCGATCAGGTCCGGGCCGGTGCTGGGGTAGTGGCCCAGGACGGCCTTGCCCTCGATGACCATCACCTGGACGAAGCGCGCGAAGACGTGGGCCAGGGGGAGGAAGAGCAGGGTGGAGGGGGTGCCCTCGTGACCGAGGATGATGGGCTTGGCCGGGCCCTCCAGGGCCGCGTGGGCGATGAAGAGGAAGTTGCGGTGGGTGAGTTCACACCCCTTGGGCCGCCCGGTGGTGCCGGAGGTGTAGATGAGGGTGGCGAGGTCGTCGGCGCCCACCGCGGTGCGGCGCGCCTCCAGGGCCTCGTCGGTGACGTCGGTGCCGGTGGCGGCGAGCGCGGTGAGGTCGTCGCCGTCGAACCGCCACAGGTGGGAGAGCTCCGGGGTGTTGGCCCGGACGCCCTCGACGCGTTTGGCGTGGTCGCCGGTCTCGACGAAGGCGGCCTTGGCGCCGGAGTCGGAGAGAATCCACTCGATCTGTTCGGCGGAGGACGTCTCGTAGATCGGTACCGTGACGCCGCCGATCGACCAGATGGCGTAGTCGATCGCGGTCCACTCGTAGCGGGTGCGCGACATGAGGGCGACGCGGTCGCCCTGCTCGATGCCCGCGTTGATCAGGGCCTTGGCGTATCCGACGATGTCGCCGTGCAGCTGCTCGACGGTCACGTCGCGCCACTGGCCGGACCCGGCCTCTTCCTGGCGGCGGGCGGCGACGGCGTTCGGCTCGCTGGCCGCGCGCGCAAAGAGCGTGTCGGTCAGCCGCGCGTCGTCGGAGATCTCGGCCTTCGCGGGAGAGCTGTATTCGCGCACGTGATGCTCCTGGACGTGTACGGGTTCTGGGTGGTGGGGACGTGACGACCGTAACAACACCATCCTACTCGTGAGTAGAACAGGTTGCCGTTCGGTATCCAACGGTGATCCGAGCTTGACGCGCCATGGTGGGCGAACACGCTGTTCATCGCGTGTCCGCCGGTGGCCGCTCGTGTCGGGTCGGGCCGTGCCCTGTGATGTTGTGGGCGTGACCGTGGCCTCGGGGGGAGCGGATCGCTCCTCGCCGGTCCGGCCGGGATCGCGCAGGTCACGCGCGTGATCCCGGTTGCCGCTCGCGCGAGGCGAGACTATCGCGGGCCGGACTCGCCGCGCACACCCGGTCCAACGCGGGAGGCTCCCGGGGTCATCCCCGGTGGCGCCCTCCGGCCGCCCCTGGCTCTTCCCTGAACCCCGCCCGGTCTCCTGTCGGCGTCCGGGCGGGGCGGTTAACGTGACACCAGACGGACCTACAGGAGGCACACGGACATGACCGACAACAACACCGGGCGCACCGAGCGCCCGGGCGGCGGGCGCTCCGACCAGCCCGACCTCATCGACGACGCCCTGCGTCTGGTCGACTCCCTCCAGCGCAAGCTGCTGGTGGCCGGGGTCAGACGCGGCGTCAGCGCGGTCACCAGCCCCCCGGCCAAGGGCGACGTGTGGGAGGAGGCGATCCGCGTGGAGACGCAGGAACAGCGTCCGCCGCTGGAGGAGTTCGTGGAGATCGTGCGCAAGAGCGCCCCGGAGGTCGCGGGTCACCTCGGGCGGGCCGGGCTCTCCTTCGCGGACGCGGTGGGTCGAACCTGGGGCGTGGTGGAGCGTTCCTTCGAACAGGGACGGGAGGAGGCCGCCCGGGCCCGTGAGGAGCGCGAGGAGCGTGAGCGGGCCGATCGGGAGCGTGACGAGCGCGCCCGCCGCGCGTCCTCGGAGCCACCCCGCCCGGAGGGAGGGTCCGGGCCTGGTGAGAGTGGTCGGGACGGCACGGAGCCGCAGGTCACGGCGGGGGAGTAGGGCGGAGTGCGCACGGGGCGCGCTGGGGGTGTGCGGCACGGCCCGAGCCTGGTTTAATCGAATGGTTTACACCATTTGAAAACCCTCTGCCATGAACCTTGAGACTTATGTCAGAGTTCGGGCGTAAGTAGAAGGAGCTGCCCCCATGCTGACCATCGGCGTAGACATCGGCGGAACCAAGGTCGCCGCCGGTGTCGTCGACCACGACGGGCAGATCCTCGACAAGGTCAAGTTCCCCACCCCCTCCCACGACCCCCGGGGACTGGCCGAGGTCGTGGGCCGGGCGGTTCGCGAGCTCCGCGAGCGCCAGCCCGAGGACACGGTCGGCGCGGTGGGCGTGGGCGTGGCCGGATTCGTCGACGAGGACCGCGCCACCGTCCAGGTCGCCGTCAACCTCGGCCTGCACGACGAACCCCTCAAGGAACGGGTCCAGCGACACGTGGACCTGCCCGTGGTCATCGAGAACGACGCCAACGCCGCCGCCTGGGCCGAGGCCCGCTTCGGCGCCGGACGCGGCAGCGACCACATCGTCTGCGTGACCCTCGGCACCGGCATCGGCGGCGGCCTCGTCCTCGGCGGCGCCCTGCACCGCGGCCGCCACGGGGTCGCCGCCGAGGTCGGCCACTACCGGATGGTCCCGCACGGCCGCCGCTGCGCCTGCGGCAACCACGGTTGCTGGGAGCAGTACGCCAGCGGACGCGCCCTGGTCGCCGAGGGTCAGGACCTGGCCCACACCGATCCCCTTCACGCTGAACGGATGCTCAAGCTCGCGGACGGACACGTGGAACGGATCGAGGGCGAGGTCATCACCCGGGCCGCCATGGAGGGCGACCCCGCCGCCCTGGAGTGCTTCCGGACCATCGGGGACTGGGCCGGGCTCGGCCTCGCCGACCTGGCCGCGATCCTGGACCCGGAGTGCTTCGTCCTCGGCGGCGGGGTCTCCGACGCCGGGGACGTCATCCTCGACCCCGTGCGCGCCTCGTTCGCGCGCAACGTGTCCGGCCGCCCCGGGCGCCGCCTGGCCGAGGTGCGCCTCGCCGAACTCGGCGGTGAGGCGGGCATCGTCGGTGCGGGGGACCTCGCCCGTCACTAGGCACACGGACGAGGGGTGGCCACCGGAGAAACCGGTGGCCACCCCTCGTCCGTGCGGTCAGGCGTCGCCGTCGCGGCGCGCCCGCTCCTCCTCGGCGTCGGCCCGGTCGGAGGCCTTGCGGGCGCGCTTCTCCTCGCGCCTGGCCTCCCTGCGCGTCCGGCGCTCGTCCTTGCGCTCCGCGCGGCGGGTCCGGCGCTCGTCCTTGGCGCTGGCCTGCTGTTCGCGCCTGGCCTCCTTCTCCTCGGCCTCGATCTCGGCCTTGACCGCCTGCGCGTAGCGGTCCACGTACTCCTGGCCGGAGAGCTCCATCAGGGCGTACATGATCTCGTCGGTGATGGCGCGCAGGACCCGCTGGTCCTTCTCCATGCCGTAGTACCGCGAGAAGTCCAGCGGCTTGCCGAAGACCACCTTGGGCCGCACGCCCAGCTTGGGCACGGTGCGCCCGGGGGGCATGATCTTCTCGAGGTTGATCATCGCCATGGGCACGACGGGGGCCTTGGCCTCCAGCGCGAGCCGGGCCACACCGGTGCGGCCGCGGTAGAGCTTGCCGTCGGGGGAACGCGTGCCCTCGGGGTAGATGCCCAGCAGGTCACCGCGTTTGAGCACA
Source organism: Nocardiopsis sp. NPDC007018 (assembly GCF_040635075.1). Lineage (NCBI taxonomy): Bacteria > Bacillati > Actinomycetota > Actinomycetes > Streptosporangiales > Nocardiopsidaceae > Nocardiopsis > Nocardiopsis sp. NPDC007018. The sequence continues at coordinate 5,753 of NZ_JBEYHA010000091.1, read as the reverse complement.
CGCAGCCCGGTGCGGAGCGCGGCCTCGCTCGCCTTGCCGCCGGAACGGTCGATGGGGATCTGCCCCACGCCGGTGAAGAACGCGCGGCTGAGGAACCCCTTCACCCCGGTGCCGGTGAAGTACTCGGCCTTGGCGAGGAAGGTGATCTTGCGCGGGAGCGGCAGCGGACCGAAGAAGTGGTCCGAGAACGACAGGTGGTTGCTGACCATGATGGCCGGACCGCGCCGGGGCACGTTCTCCACGCCCTCCGCGCGGGGTTGCCACAACACGGCCAGAACCGGCCCCAGGATCGCCTTGACCACCCAGTAGAACATTGCTTCAGATCACCCCTGCACACGCGGGGAGCACTGGGCAGGGCCTGCCACGTCTCACTGTCCCGCTCGCTGACTATGTCCGGAACGCCCCGCCGCGGTCGCGGGGAGGCTGACGGACGCCATCTTCCCACCACGTGCGGGTCCCCACCAAAAGCGTCCGGAACGGACCCGAGGGCCGCTCGTCGCGGGTCGGGCGGGAAACACGCCGCGGGCCACTGTCGAGGATACTCACCGCGGCCGCGGACCCTCGCTGCCGGTCCGCGCCGCGTCGCCCGGGAACACGCCGGGCGCCCCCGGGGTTCGGGCAGGAGGACGCTACCGTTCACTCGATGACAAACGCTCGCCCGAGCGACTAGCCTCACGGCGGGGGCCGCAGTCCCGACCGGCCTCCCCGCCGAACGATCCCGGGAGCAGACCTGTGAGACCGACCAGCGCCATCCCCCTGATTCCGGGGGCGGACCCCTTCAGCCACACGGGTTCGGGCGTCGGCGTCCTGCTCTGCCACGGTTTCACCGGTTCACCGCACTCGATGCGCCCCTGGGCCGAGTACCTGGCCGCCGCGGGGCTGAGCGTCGAGGCGCCGCGGCTGCCCGGCCACGGCACCACCTGGCAGGACATGGCCACCACCACCAGCGACGACTGGTACGGGGCGGTGGAGGAGTCCCTGCTCGACCTGGCCGGGCGGTGCGACCAGGTGTACGTCATGGGGCTTTCGATGGGCGGGGCGCTCACCCTGCGCCTGGCCCAGGAACACCCCGACGTCGTACGGGGAGCCGTGGTGGTCAATCCCTCCCTGACAGTGGAGGACCGCAGGCTCCCGGTGATCGCGCCGATCCGCCACCTCGCGGCCCGTCTGCTCCCCTCCACCCCCGGCCTGTCCAGCGACGTCTCCCTGGAAACCGTCACCGAGGGCGGGTACGACCGGGTGCCCACTGCCGCCGCCGCGACACTCCCGAAGCTGTGGCGCGCGGTTCAGGACGGCATGTCCGGTTTGCGGACGCCGGTCCTGGCCTACCGGAGCACCCAGGACCACGTCGTCGGACCGGAGAGTCTGCGTATCCTCGCCAGGAGAGCGGTCAACGCCCGGCTGACGATCCACCTGCTCCACGACAGCTACCACGTGGCGACGCTCGACCACGACGCCGCCACCATCTTCGAAGGCAGCCTCGCGTTCGTACGCGAGCGCGGCGCAAGCGGGGAGGGAACCGACCGATGACGCAACGTCGGGGCAACGGTCTGCTCGCCGACGCCTACGTTCCGCTGATCCTGCTCGCGCCGTCGCACGCCGACCTGATGCTGGAGGCGCTCAGGCGGAGCGGGATCGCCGCCTACGCCGTGCCGTTGGCCGAGGACGTCCTGGAACCCACCGGCGGGCAGGTCGAGGACCCGCCCACCGACCACCTGTACGTGGACGCGGAGGAACGCGGCGCCGCCGAGCGGGTCCTCGGCTCCGAACTGCCCGACCTGGGCGAGCACGGGACCGGCTCCGACCTGCTGGCCCCGCGCGCCGAGGTCAGACCGGAGCCCGAGGGCGAGGACGCCCAGGAGGCGCCCGCCCCGCACGAGGGCGGCGACGCCCCGGTCGGCGGCGACCTCCTCGACGGGCCCCCGGCCAAGGCCGACCCCGCGCCGTCCGGTGGGCGGGCCGGGGACGAGGACGACGTCTGGAACGACCTCGTGGCCCGCTTCTACGACGACTCCGAGGGAACCAGTGAACAGCGCGGCCGGGTCTCCTGGCCCGACGCCGAGAACCTCGACGCCCCCGACGAGCACCAGACCCGGCTCGGCGACATCCTCGCCAACCTGCCCCGTGACACGGGAGAGGACGACGAGGACTCCCGCGAGGAGGACCGGCGACGGGCCGAGGCGGAGCTGGAGGGGCACTACGAGCCGCCGCCCCCGCCGCCCCTGCTCCAGGGCGACCGGGTGGGCATCGCCGCCTGGTTCGGGCTCCTGGGCGGCCCGGTGCTGCTCTTCGGAGCGGCCTTCATGGGGATCGCCCTTCCCAACTGGGTGATGTTCCTGGCCGTCGCCGCCTTCCTCACCAGCTTCGTCGTGCTCATCCTGCGCATGACCGACTCCCGGCCCCCCGGCGACAACGGTCCCGACAACGGGGCGGTGGTCTGAGCCCTGGGCTTCGACGTCCCCCTCTGGCGCGCCATCGCCCTGTTCCGCGCCGTCGCCCTGGTCTACGCCCTGGTGCCGGTCGCCCAGCACCACGAGTACCTGGCCCGCCCCTGGCTCGCCTGGGCGGTGCTCGTGCTCATGGCCTGCTGGACCGTACTGACCACCTACGCCTACGCCCGCCCGGCCTGGCGCAACTCGCGCCTGCTGGTGGCCGACCTCGGCGTGGCCTTCGGCTGCCTGTTCGCCACCGGGTTGGCGGCCCTGCCCCACTACCTCACGCAGGCGCCCCCGCTGAGCTCGTACTGGTTCGCCGGGGCGGCGCTGTCGGCCAGCGTCATCTGGGGGCGCAGGGGCGCGGCCACGGTCGCCCTCGCCTACGGGTTCGCCGACCTCACCCTGCGCGTGCTCATGGACGCCAACATCACCGCCGCCACCGTGCGCGGCGTGGCGCTGCTCCTGCTGGCCTGCCTCGCCGTGGGCTACATGGCGAGCGTCGCCGAGCAGGCGGAGGAGCGCTTCGCCCGGGCGGTGACGATGGAGGCGCGCATCCGCGAACGCGAACAGCTCGCCCGCTCCATCCACGACTCCGTGCTCCAGGTACTGGCGCTGGTGCGGCGTCGCGGCGACGAGATCGGCGGCCAGGCCGCCGAGCTGGGCCGCATGGCCGGTGAGCAGGAGGTGCGGCTGCGGTCCCTGCTCGCCGACGGTCTGGACGCGGCCTCGGCCGTCCCCTCCGGCCCCGGCGCGGAGGCCGCCCCGGGGGCCCCGGCCGACCTCAGGGAGGCGCTGCGCCGACTGGAGTCCGTGCGCGTCTCGGTCTCCGCTCCGGCCACCCCGGTACTGCTGCCGGGGGACACCGCGGCCGAGCTCGCCGCCGCCGTGGCCGCCGCCCTGGACAACGTGGAGCGGCACTGCCCGCCCCACACCAGGGCGTGGGTCCTGGTGGAGGACGAGGAGCACGCGGTGACCGTGACCGTGCGCGACGACGGCCCCGGCATCGCGCCCGGACGGCTGGAGCGGGCGCGCGCCGACGGCCGACTCGGCGTCGCCCAGTCCGTCGTGGGCCGGGTCCGCGACCTGGGCGGCACCACCGAGCTCTCCTCCGATCCCGGAGAGGGCACCGAGATCGAGATGTCCGTACCCCGCGACTGACCCCGGGTGGTGGCGCGCGGCCGTCGAATCAGCGCCGGGGCGGGCCGTTCCCGGGCCGCTCCTGGTGGGAGTAGCGCTCCTCCTTCCAGGGGTCGGCCCCGTTGTGGTAGCCGCGCTCCTCCCAGAACCCCCGCCGGTCGCCCACCATGTACTCCACCGACCGCAGCCACTTCACGCTCTTCCATCCGTACAGGTGCGGTACCACCAGGCGGAGGGGGAAGCCGTGCTCGGGGGCGAGCCGGGCGCCGTCGCGGTGCGTGGCGAGCACGACGCCCTCACTGAGGAAGTCCCCGACCCGCATATTGGCGCTGTAGCCGTACTCGCCCCAGGCCATCACGTGCGTGACCTCGGGTGACGGCGGGGCCAGCCGTACGATCTCGGTCGCCGGGACCCCGGCCCACGGGACGTCGGGCACGCTGAACCGCATCACGCAGTGGAAGTCGCGGACCACGTCCGTACGGGGCAGGGAACCGAACTCGTCCCAGGTCCACCTGTAGGTGCCCAGCGACGCGGTCGCACCGAACACCCGGAAGTCCCACCGCTCCGGCCGGAAGACGGGAACCCGCCCGTAGTGCTGGGGCCTGTGCTCGAACCTGGCCGCCTGACCCGGCGGCAGCCTCGGCCGCGCCCCCTCGCCGGCGCCCCCGGCGTCCTCGCCCTCCGACAACCGTCCCCGTCCCTTCGCTCCGCCCCCTGGGGCCCCGTGCGCCCCCCGCGTCGGGGCGGGCGACGGCGTCCTGTCATCCTGCCAGGCACCCGCGAGAGCCACGTCACTCCCCCCGGTTGTGTGGGGGAGTGCTCACCTTGCGCTATAGTCACAGCCATGCAGCGAAACTTTTGGCGCTTTTATGGCTACCGGCCCACCTCCCCGGTCGCCTGTAAAGCGCTGCGCTGACACAGACGACTTCCCAGGAGCCCCGGGCCGGTATCGGTCCGGGGCTCCTTTGTCTTCGCCCAGGGTCGATGCCCCCGGCACCGGCGCGACCACCGCGCGGCTCAGCCACCCAACCGACACTCAGGGAAACCACATGGTCATCGTTATGGCGCCGGGCGCCACCGCCGACAACATCGACGCCCTCGTCGAGCTGGTCACCTCCGCCGGAGGCGAGGCGTACGTGACACGCGGGGTCAGCCGCACCATCATCGGCCTGGTCGGCGACGTCGAGCGCTTCCAGGACCTGGGCCTGAACGCCAAGCCCGGGGTGAGCGACGTGCTGCGCATCTCGGCGCCGTACAAGCTGGTCAGCCGCGAGAACCACGTCAGCCGTACGGTGGTCAGCGTGCGCGGCGTCCCGATCGGCGGCGAGAACATGACCGTCATCGCGGGTCCCTGCGCGGTCGAGACGCCCGAGCAGACCCTGGAGGCCGCCCTCATGGCGAAGGCGGCCGGGGCGGCCCTCCTGCGCGGCGGCGCCTACAAGCCCCGCACCTCCCCCTACGCCTTCCAGGGGCTGGGCGAGGAGGGTCTGAAGATCCTCGCCGACGTGCGTGAGAAGACCGGCCTGCCCATCGTCACCGAGGTCGTGGACGCCGCCGACGTCCCGCTGGTCGCCTCCTACGCCGACATGCTCCAGGTCGGCACCCGCAACATGCAGAACTTCGCCCTGCTCCAGGCCGTCGGCGACGCCGGGAAGCCGGTCCTGCTCAAGCGCGGCATGAGCGCCACCATCGAGGAGTGGTTGATGGCCGCCGAGTACATCGCCCAGCGCGGCAACCTCGACGTCGTGCTGTGCGAGCGCGGCATCCGCACCTTCGAGAAGGCCACCCGCAACACCCTGGACATCAGCGCCGTCCCGGTCGCGCAGAGCCTCACCCACCTGCCGGTGATCGTCGACCCGTCGCACTCGGGCGGCAAGCGCGACCTGGTGCTGCCGCTCTCGCGCGCGGCGATCGCGATCGGCGCCGACGGCGTGATCGTGGACGTGCACCCGAGCCCGGAGACCGCCCTGTGCGACGGTCCCCAGGCGCTGCTGGAAGAGGACCTGGCCGAGCTGCGCGACCTCGCGGGCACCCTGGCCACTCTGAGCGGGCGCACCCTCACTCCGGCGCCCGCGCGGGAGCTCGCCGGCCGCTGACCGGAAGACGGGTGCGGCCCGCGCGGGCCGGGCCCGCTCCAGCGCGACGTGACCACCAGCGAAGGCCTCGGGATCGCTCAACGCG
>NZ_JBEYHA010000090.1:0-11501 GCF_040635075.1 Nocardiopsis sp. NPDC007018 | reverse complement strand
CGCCGTTGGGTGGGTTCTTTCTCTTTCCTCTCTTTTTTGTTGGGGTTTGTGCGTTTGTGAATGGTGGGTGGGTGTGTTCTGGGGTCTGTGGTTGAGGTGAGCTGTGGGTACAGGGGCTGTGGTTGCTGTAGCGCGAGGGTTCTACGGCCAACCCGTTTATCCCTTTGGGCCTGTAGGTTCTGTGCGGGTTACTGCGTACCCCTTGTGTGTTGAGGACTCCATTCAGGGCGGGGTGTGTGGATGGTGCTCTGCCCGGACCGCACTTGGCGGACGTGCTCTCGTGTGACACGACTGGCGGTTCAGGGCCAAGCACGGCACCGGGCCACCCCCCAGGACGACTGATGTGTTCGAGAGATGCGTGTCCCCCGGACTGGTAAAGACCCCCGCCGTCCGAGCGCCCGCTTGCCGCTCTACGGCCAACCCGCTCTCCCCGGGAAAGCGCGTACCCGCAGGTTTGTACCCCGCTGTGTCCGGGGTGCGTTGCGCCGTGCGGCTTACTACCGCACGTGATGGGGGGATGACAACTCCCTGGGGTGCACGGTTCCACAAGGGTGTGACTGGTCGTGTACTGCGGCTTTGGTGATGGGTGCCTACGCCATGTCGTAAGCTGGAAGGCACGAGTACTATGACGCGCTGCTACTGCTCAAGGTGGCAGCGCTTTTGAGTGTTGACGGACGGGTTGGATGACTGAGGACAGCCGATCGGGAGACCGCGAGGACTCCGGAGCACACGACCACAGCGGTAGCCGCTCCGGTGAGCCTGGCGGTCGCGGACGGGGAGACGAGTCCCGTTCCCGGTCTGGCTACAGGGGCTCTCGGGACGACAGGAGTGGGTCCCACGGAGGCGGCGATCGCCGTAACTTCCGAGGTGGCGACCGTCGCGACGACCGCGGTGGTTACCGGGGTGGCTCCGGTGGTGGTCGTCGTGACGACCGTCAGGGCGGCTACCGGGGTGACCGGGACCGTCGGGACGATCGCCAGGGTGGTTCCGGGGATCGTGGTGGTTACCGTGGTGGGGATCGCAGGGATGATCGCGACGACCGACGCGGTGGTTACCGGGGCGGACCCGGCGGCGACCGGGGAGGTTTCCGGGGTGACCGGGACCGTCGGGACGGGTCCGGGGATCGTGGTGGTTACCGGGGTGGCTCCGGTGGTGGTCGTCGTGACGATCGCCAGGGTGGTTCCAGGGATCGTGGTGGTTACCGTGGTGGTCCCGGTGGGGATCGTAGGGATCGCGACGACCGACGCGGTGGTTACCGGGACCGGCAGGGCGGTGCGCGTGAGTTCGAGCGGCGGGACGACCGGGACCCGGCGGACATCGCTCCGCCGCTGCCCGACGAGGCCACCTTCGACCAGCTCGACAAGGACACCAAGCGCGACCTGCACTCGCTACCCAAGTCCCTGGCCGAGCTGGTGGGTAAGCACATCGTCGCCGCCGGCATCACCGTCGACGAGGACCCCGAGCGCGCCTACAAGCACGCCGCCTACGCGCGGAGGAAGGCCTCCCGCCTGCCCACCGTGCGAGAGGCCTCCGGCATCGCCGCCTACACGGTCGGCAAGTGGCAGGAAGCCCTGTCGGACCTGCGCGCGGCTCGCCGCATGAGCGGTCGGGACACCTTCCTCGCGATCATGGCCGACTGCGAGCGCGGGCTGGGCCGTCCCGAGCGGGCGCTGGAGATCACCAACGACCCCGCCGCCAAGGACCTGGACGCGGACGAGCGGATCGAGCTGCGGATCGTCGCGGCCGGAGCCCGCCGCGACATGGGCGACGTCAAGGCCGCCCTCGCCGAACTCCAGGTGCCCGAGCTCAAGGAGCGCAGGGCCCGCCCGTACGTGGCGCGCCTGTTCTACGCCTACGCCGACGTCCTGGAGGAGCTCGGCCGCAAGGAGGACGCCCGCGAGTACTTCGCGCGTGCCTCCTCCGTCGACCGCGAGGGCGTCACCGACGCCGACGAGCGGCTGGCCGCGATCGAGGGCGTCGAGCTGGTCGACAGCGACGTCGAGGACGGCGTGGTCTGGACCGATGTCGAGGAGGAGGCGGACGAGGCGGCGGCCGAGGCCGAGGCCTCCGCTCCGCGTGAGCGTCGCAGGGACCGCGACTGACCCGTGACGGGGCGCCGTCGGGTGGCCGAGAGCCACTCGGCGGCGCCGCCGTGTACCTGGGCGGGGTCCCCGAGCGGTACGACTCGGTGGTGTGCCTGACCTACCTGGGGGAACGCCCCCTCCTGGTACGGCACCGGAACCGGGCCTGGGAGTTCCCCGGCGGACACCGCGAACCCGGGGAGGACCTGGTCGCCACCGCCCGCCGTGAGGCACGGGAGGAAGCCGGGGCCACCCTGGGACAGGTGACGTCACTCGGGTACTACGTGCTGTCCGGCGGGCACACCACGGTGGTCACGCACGCGCGGGTCGTCGCCCTGGAGCCCCTCAGCGGAGAGTTCGAGACCGTCGAGGTGCGGGCCTTCGACCAGCTCCCCCCGGAGGAGGAGCTGTCCTGGCCCGATGGCATCTACGCGCACCTGCTGCGCAACCTCGAACTTCCCGGCGCCCGCTAGCCGGGCTTCCTGACGAGTGTGAGCTCGACCCCGAACGTCGTGTACCCGAGTCGGCGGTTGATGGCCAGCATCGGCCCGTTGTCCACGTGGTTCAGGGTGAAGGCGTGGGTGGCGCCGCGATCCCTGGCCGCGTGCAGTGCCGCGACCTTGGTGCGGGTGGCCAGGCCCCGCCCCCTGTACTCGCGGGCCGTTCCGGTCATCGCCGACCCCACCCGGGTGGCGCGGTCCGACGAGTACGCGGAGAACGACACCGGCGCGCCCTGGTGCAGCATGACCATGCTGATGTCCAGGTCCGTGAGCGGGTTGTTCCACACCGCGTCGAGCCACTCCTCGTACGGCATGAACGCCACGGAGGACTCACCGGGTTCGTCGGCGTCCGCGGCCCTGTCGAGCTCGAAGACCGGACGGGGGTCGGCGAGAGCGCTCAAAGCGAGCAGCTCGAAGCCCTCCGGGGCGGGGACGCGGTCGGGCAGTGTGCCGAGGTCGAGCCCCAGGACCTCAGCCTCCCCCTCCGGTTCGTACCCCAGTTCCTCGGCCGCCCGGTGGAAGGACGTGCTCCCGTCCTGCCCGCTCACCGCTCGCAGGACGGTGGCACCCTCCGAGACCAGGCGGGCGTCCGACGCTTCGAGGAGCCGCCTGGGAAGACCACCGCCGCGGTACGGTTCCGCGACGGCGACGAATAGGCTCCGGCCCGTGCGGGTCCCGTCGTGGGCGGTCTGGAGACGGCTCAGGACATGCCCGACCACGGTGTCGCCGTCCACGGCGACCAGTCGGACGTCCCGCGCCCCTGGGAGGGGGTGGGAGAGCCGCCACCGCAGGTGCTCCTCGGTGATGATCAGACAGGGCAGGGCCTCGCGGATGAGCGCGTGGGCACGGGCGGCCTCGGACGCGTGGATGACGCGGATCTGGGGGGTCATGCCGGGAGGCTACCCCGAGTGGTCGCGGGGCCACACGTGGTTTTCCGGCCGCTCAGGCCCGCTCCTCCTCGGCCCGGCGTCGGGCCTCGGCCTGTTCCTGGGCGAGTCGGTCCAACCAGTGCACGATGCCGCTGACGTTGGCCTCCGGGCCGCTGAGCGTGTCCAGGACGGCCGCGGTCCCCGCGGAGGCCTCGGGCGGAAGCGGCCGATAGCGGCTGATCACCTTGTCGCGCACCATCGCGATCGCGTGGTCGAGGTCCCCGCCCGTGTCCCGGGAGTCGCGGACGGTCTCCACCCACAGGCGGAGTTCGCTCTCGGCGCGGTCGATGGTCTCGGCGACGGCGTCGTGCGCGCCGAAGTGGGAGAACATGAGCCGCTGCGCGCCGATGTCGCCGAACAGGCGCAGGGTGCGCAGACAGGCGTCCATGTCGAAGTCCGGCGGCGGGGTGGCCGGGCGTAGGTCCCCGGTGAGGGGGTTGTACACGCCCAGGGCGTCGCCGACGTACAGGTCGCCGGTCACGGTGTCCACCAGGCCCATGTGGTGCTTGGCGTGACCGGGGGCGTGGTGCGACACGAGCCTGCGGCCCGCGCCGAGGTCGATCTCGCCGGTCTCGGCGACGGAGCGGATGCGCGCCGCCTCGGTCGGGTGCATGTGGCCGAACAACGATTCCAGCCGGTCCCCCCACACCATCTTCGCGCTGGCCATCAGACGGCTCGGGTCGGCCAGGTGGCGGGCGCCGCGCTCGTGCACGACGATCTCCGCGTTCGGGAACAGGGTGGCCATGTCCCCGGTGCCGCCCGCGTGGTCCAGGTGGATGTGGGTGACCACGATGGTGGCCAGGTCCTCGGGGGCCAGGCCCAGGCGGATGACGGCGTCGCGCAGGACCGGGGCGGAACCGGCGGTGCCCACCTCGACGATGCAGGGCCTCTCGGTGCGGATGAGGTAGGCGGACACGACCCCCGGGTATCCGGCGAGCATCGTGTCGATCGCGTAGATCTCGTTCCCGAGCGGGGTGATCCCCTCGGGCAGACCGCTGACGTCCACGTCGTCGTGCACGGCGGGCACCCCTCTTCCTCAAGCGTCCTGTGGTCCGCCACGGACCGGTTCCGACTCTAGGACAAGGATGTCACGGCAGCTGACGGCGGGGTCGCGCGGTTGTCCACAGCCCCCGGATACCCCTTTCCCTCCGCCCGCGCCCGGGTCATCCTGGTACCAGCGCGCGCACCAGGCCCCTCCCGGAAAGGCTCGCTCCCGTGCTCGAACCCACTCCCGCCCCCGCGTCGTCGAAGCCCGTCCATTCCACGTCCGGTGCCCCCTCGGCGGTACCCGCGCGGTCCGCTGGATCGGTGCCGTCGCCCCGATCGCGGACCGACCGCCACCGCAACGAGGTCCTCGTGGTGGGGCGGGTCACCGCCGCGCCCCGCGAGCGCGAGCTCCCCAGCGGAGACCGGTTGGTGACCTGGCGGATCTGCGTGGCCCGCCCCGAGACGGCGGGGCACCCGCGTACCCGGGCCGACTCCGTGACTCTGGTGTCGTTCGACCCGCGGCTGTGCGACGCCGTCGCCGCGTGGCGGGTCGGCGACCTCGTCCGGGTGACCGGTGGCCTGCGCCGTCGCGCCTGGCGCGGCTGGAACGGAATCCGCAGCGTGTTGGAGGTGGAGGCGGACTCCGCCTCGCGGGTGGGAGAGGCGGCAACGTGAGGGGGACTACCAGCCCAGGGCGGCGAGGGCCTCGGTTGAGGAGGTCCCCGCGGGGTCGATCGTCTCGTCCGCCCAGACCGCCGCGCACAGCGCGCGCAGGCCGTCCAGCCGGTCGCCGCTCCCGGAGATCCGGACCGCCCCCCGGGAGGCGGTGACCGTCCACCCCCCGCACTCGGTGCGCGCGGTGTCCCCGTCGACGCGGCGCACCGGGCCGGGATGGGCTTCGTTCATCCCCGACACGTTCCACGCCAGGTAACGGGGGCGCTGGTGGAGGGGCGCGGCCAGGGCGTCGCGCGCTGTGGCCACCCCGGACAACACCAGGAGTCCGGCGGCTCCGTGCACGGTGGCGCCCTCGATGTCGGTGTCCAGCCGGTCGCCCACGATGAGGGGGTTGCTCGCGCCGGTGCGCAGCATGCCCTCCTCGTGCAGGGGGCGCTGCGGCTTGCCCGCGACGATGGGTTCCACCCCGGTGGCGTGCGCGATCACCCGTACGAACGAGCCGTTCGCGGGGGTGACCCCCCATTCGGTGGGTGCGGTGGCGTCGGAGTTGCTGGCCACGTAGAGCGCGCCCCGGGACACGGCGAGCGTTCCCTGGTCGAGGAGGTCGCGGCTCATGGACCGGGAGTAGCCCTGGACGACCGCCACCACCTCGTCGGAGGCGACCGTGACGGGGCGCAGCCCCATCCGGCGCACGGCCTGGCGCAGCCCGGTGTCGCCGACCACGAGCACCTCGGAGCCTGCGGGGAAACGGGAGGAGACCAGGCGCGCCGCGGCCTCGGCCGAGGTGACGACGTCCTCGGGGGTCGCGGGAACGCCCAGCTGGGTGAGGTGTTCGGCGATACGGGCGGGGGTGCGTCCGGCGTTGTTGGTGACGAAGGCGACCCGGGCTCCGGCGGCGCGGGCCTTGCCGACCGCCTCGGGGGCGGCGGGCACGGCCGCGGGGCCGATGTAGACCACTCCGTCCAGGTCGAGGAGCATCGCGTCGTGGAGTTCGTTGAGCGGGCGGTCTGCTGCCTGCAGGGACATGGCGCGTGGTCCGATTCCGTGAGGAGGGAGAGGTCCCCTCCAGGCTAGGTCGCCGGGAGCTCGTCGCCGCCTGCGGCCCGGTGTGGGTTCGGTCGCAGCTCCGACGCCTGGCGGTGCTGGACGAGCCACCCGGTGGCGAAGGCGACCGCCTGGGGGAGGGGGAACAGCCTGGCTGTCGCCGATCCCACACGTCCGACGGTCACCGCTCCGGTGGCCTCGAAGTCGGCACCCAGGGCGGGGAAGTCGCTTTCGTCGAGGGCGACGCCGGTGTAGGTGGTCCATCTCCGGTCGCCGTCCGGGGTGCGGATCGCGCAGGAGGATGTCGCCGTGGTTGGTCGGGGCACGCGGTACTCGGCGAGGTGGAAGGCGGTACAGGAGTCGTATCCGGTGCCCAGGAGCAGGACCCGTGCGTCGGCCCGTTCCAGCCGGGCGAGAGGGGAGGCTTCGCCGAGCGCGGACTCCAGGGGGTGCGGGTGCATGAGGTGTGCGGCTCGCGGGCCCAGCGCGGCGAAGGAGGTCTGCGGGTGGGGGCTGCGCACGGCGCCCGGCCAGGTGCGGACCCGTTCGGGCACGCGTCCCATGTAGGCGCTGGGGGTGAGCGCCGGGTCGAACGGGGGCGATTCGGCGCGGATGGTCTCCCACCAGGCTTGGGGGACGGGTGGGTTCTCCCAGCCGGAGGGGTCGGTGTTGTCCATGGTCTGGGTGGGGACCACGAGGTTGCCCGTGGGGCCGATCGCGTCGAGCAGGGCCCGCACCACGGTCTGGTCGCCGCCGCAGACCCAGCCCAGCGAGCGCAGCGAGGTGTGCACCAGGAGGGTGTCCCCGGGGGCCACGCCCAGATGGGTGAGGTGGAGGGTGAGGGAGGAGGCGGTGCGCGGACCGTCCGTCGGGGCGGGGGGTGTGGGCATGGCAGCGCTCCTGTGTTGACGGACACGGGGGACTGGGGACATGCTCGCAGTGTGTACGCGCGTGAGGCCAGTGCTGTCGTGGCGGACTGGAGCGATTTCCCGTTCGGCCGTAGGTCAAGCGGAGATAACGGCCCGCGTTGTCGCAGGTCGTGAAGCGTGAGCCCCACGCACGTGGGGATGGACCGGCGTCACCGCAGGGACACCAGCGCGATTCGACGTGAGCCCCACGCACGTGGGGATGGACCGATCCCTACGCGGAACCCCCTATGTCTGAGAGAGTGAGCCCCACGCACGTGGGGATGGACCGAGTGATCGCAGGGTGCGCAGCCGTTGGGCGGTGTGAGCCCCACGCACGTGGGGATGGACCGCCAAAAGGAGAATGGCGACAGCGAGAACGATGGTGAGCCCCACGCACGTGGGGATGGACCGCCATCATGGCTCTGCTTTCCCGTGACCAGATTGTGAGCCCCACGCACGTGGGGATGGACCGGTGGAGATCGGTGCTGTAGACGCCGCGTACCTGTGAGCCCCACGCACGTGGGGATGGACCGGCCGGGGAGATGGTCGCCGCCGGAGAGATCCCGTGAGCCCCACGCACGTGGGGATGGACCGCGGGCCCGCCGGTGTTAGCGCACCGGCGGGCCGTGAGCCCCACACACGTGGGGATGGACCCTGGCCCACCAGCCAGGGACGGCACACCAGGGAGTGAGCCCCACACACGTGGGGATGGACCGGGCGTCGGTCGTCTCCCGGACGTGCGCTCTCCGTGAGCCCCACGCACGTGGGGATGGACCGGGCGTCGGTCGTCTCCCGGACGTGCGCTCTCCGTGAGCCCCACGCACGTGGGGATGGACCGATGATGTTATTGGTGATATTGGGTCTGACCTGGTGAGCCCCACGCACGTGGGGATGGACCGCTTGCGATCTCGCCCGGGTACTCCAGAGTCACGTGAGCCCCACGCACGTGGGGATGGACCGGTGCAGGACGAACAGGCCGTACTGGTCTGAACGTGAGCCCCACGCACGTGGGGATGGACCGTAGCAGGCCGCCAGCGGTGTGGTCGTCATCGTGTGAGCCCCACGCACGTGGGGATGGACCGACCAACGGCACGACGTTCGCGTGCATCTCCGCGTGAGCCCCACGCACGTGGGGATGGACCGGAGTGACCGTGATCATCGGTCTGGCGATCATGGTGAGCCCCACGCACGTGGGGATGGACCGCACGACCCCAACCGTCGCGAGTACACGCCGCTGTGAGCCCCACGCACGTGGGGATGGACCGGAGGACTTCCTTGCCCACTGCGATCTGCCCGGGTGAGCCCCACGCACGTGGGGATGGACCGTCTCCCGGATGGGCCGCTCCCGCAACACTGCCGTGAGCCCCACGCACGTGGGGATGGACCGCGTGAGTTGGAGGAAGTGTCCTACGCTCTTCGGTGAGCCCCACGCACGTGGGGATGGACCGCCGGACACGGTCAGGGAGAAGCTAGGGAAGTGGTGAGCCCCACGCACGTGGGGATGGACCGCTTGCGCTCGCGTGCCCGGCTGAACACCTGAGCGGTAGTGGAGATGATGGTCGCGATCACTAAGCCCACTCGGCGACTTCCATTAGGCGTTTCAGTGCATCGCCTAGGCATGACATATGAAGCCTAGGCGGTACACTTCCGTATGAGCTTCGCAGACGACCACATCGCCGCCATCACCACTGCTCTGGCCAGCATCGATGATGCCGCCGACCGTGCACGCACAGCCGGAGACATGCTCACCCACGTCCCCGATCTACAGCGCGCACTACGCGAAGTGCGACAGGAAGCCGTCCAGGCGATGCGCGCCGACGGGCTCTCGCACGCAGACGTCGCCGCAGAGCTCGGCATCAGCCGGTCTCGCGCCCAGGGCATCGCTGAAGGCAAGACGACCGCCGCGCGCAAGAAGGCGGAATGACGACAAGCCTCGCCCCATCAAGGGTGACCCCCACGTACGTGGGGGTGGACCGGGGCCGGAAGTTGGTGGGTCCGGGAGGCGCAACTCCTGACCCCCGCCACCACATGCCCTCACGGATGTCGTCTCGGCGTCTGGGCCCGCGCGCTCTCCGAAGGGGAGCCGCACGGGAGTTCGTGAGTTCCGTCCGGGGGTAGTGGGCAGACGCTTACTGGGAGTCCTGCTTGCGGCGCTCGATCTCCTCCAGCTCGCGCTTGTTCTCCTCGTGCTGCTCCGCCCCCTCGTGGAGAAGGCGACGGGCATGCTCCTTAATGCTCTCTTCAGCCACGGCCATCGTTCTCTCTTCCTGACATCCGCCCACTCCACAGCTGCGGTTCGCCATCGCGACGTCCAGCGCATCCGAGGTGTCGCAGATGTTGGTCGGCTCGGTCCCGTCATCCTCGCGCCGAGTGCCGATCCACATGGTCGGCGTTGATTCCCTGACGGTACGGAGAGTGGCACCGGAGCTATGGACACAAGACGTGTCACCTCCCAGAACCAAGCCTGAGAACTGCCACGCTTCGTGGCATCGCTGCTGGTCAGCCAGTGACACCGAGGAACTCCGCGATCTCCCGCTCCTGCCGAGACCACTCGGCGCCTGGGCCTTCAATCCGAGCATGATCTCCGTGGTCCGCTCCACGTTCCGCAGCCGCGGGTGCGCGGACACCTGGACCAGGGCGTACCTCTGCTGTGTGTTCCCCGTGGCTGCCTTTGTCGCGGCCGAATCTCGTCCACCGTCGACAGCGTGACATCCGGTCGGCCAGACACCAGTTCGTTCAGCATCCCGTTCATCAGCGCCGTGGCAGCACCGTAACCACTGGCCAGGTGCGGACATCGGAACTCCCCACCTGTGCGCATCGTGTCGGCGGCCCTACCCTGAGCCCCATGAGTCTCGATGACGCGGTGACCGCAGCCAGAGCCAAACAGGAGCAACAAGCACAGAGCCCGGGGCTCCGAGTAGACCAAGAAGTTGAGATTCAGGAGCTTGCGCGGGAGGCCGTGAAACGTCTACGCGTAGCCCCACGGTCGGAGCAATTCGTGCAGGTGCGCGCCGGGGCAATGTTCGCCGACTATCTCTACGAACGCCGGGGCTTTAAGGCCGTCCGTCAAGAGCGGTGCTGGGTACTGAGCACCGGCACAGCTAGCCGCACCCCCACCACCTGGGCAGCCCCCAGCCGCGTTCTGATCCTGGAAAGCGGAGAGGTGGGCCGTATCTACCGGGAGAAGGTCTTCGAGCGCGATCTCCCGGGCGAGTTCATCACAGAACTACCGTTGGCTCCGCTTCCTTCCGATGATCCATTCTTCGGTGGCCCCGGAGGATCTCACGCGTCTCGCGTCGGTGTTCTGAAGGAGAAGCTGGCGGAGGCTATCGTCACCTACGGGGCGGCGTAGAAAGCCGCGAGGTGGCGGGTTCGGCCACCGGTGAACCCACCTTCTTCAAGTCCAGCTAAGGTCCCAACGGCTCGAACTGTGTCGAGATAGCCGACACCCCCACCGCCACCCTCGTGCGAGACGCGCAGAACCGAGGCCTCGGCCATCTCGACATCACCAGATGCCAATGTTCCGCGCTCATCCGCACCTGCCGCTGACACAACTAGAGACCCACCCGCCACACGCACCACAGACTTGAAGATGCATGGACTCCAGCCCGGCGCGCCCCACGTCAGCACACGCCCGCAACGTCTCATCAGTGGTCATGGTGCTGCTCTCTGTCAGATCATCATCACCACGGGTGCCCGAACCGGTCGTCTCGTCAGACCCACGCACGTGGGGATGGACCGGGGTTGGCACCGACGCTGGCGACGATCGCGGAGTGAGCCCCACGCACGTGGGGATGGACCGCGATCGGCTACCTCATGCACAAGTGGCCGGGTGTGAGCCCCACGCACGTGGGGATGGACCGCCATCCGGGTCCCGCTCGCGAAGGCCGCCCGCGTCCTGCGCCGGGAGGCCGACCAGTGCGGAGAGGTCGCCGACGGGTTCACCAACTCCCCGGAGATGATGACCGTCTTCGCGGGCGGGGTGGTCATGAACGACGTGGCGCGTGCCGCTGACACGGTGCTGGTCTGCATCCCCGAGCTGCTGACTGCCGCTGAGGGTCACCACCACACCGCGTGGGTGCTGGGCGGAGCATCTCGACCGTCCCACCGGGTGACCCGGGACGTCAGTCGGGTGTCGGACCCGTCCGGGGCGTCAAATGCACCTCGCTTTCAGCGGGGCGGGTCAGTTCAGGTACCGGTGTAGAAACGCATTGTCACTCCACTTGCCATAGCCCCATGAGTTGTAAATCCTTACACGGATATCGACGGAGAGCGCCTGACTCTTAGAGCTCATCTCAAAAGCCCTGCGAGATGCTCCTGAGCCTGGCATGATCACGTCCTGTGAGCGATGTGTTGCCCGATGGGCTCTGGGAGATC
>NZ_JBEYHA010000089.1:0-12872 GCF_040635075.1 Nocardiopsis sp. NPDC007018 | reverse complement strand
AGCTTCGTTCGTCCCTGCGGTGTTCGGTCCTCGCGGATTCGAAAGTGCATAGCACCCCTTGAACTGGGGTGTTGCGACGACCACTAGAACCCAAGGTGGGTCGCCCCGGCCCCTCGCCGCGCACGGCCCCGAACCGCTCCCGGACCCGTCGCGGTGGGGGTCGCCCACCCCGACGGCTCCGCCTTCACGTCGGACTTATCCACCGGGGAGTACACGGAAGGGACACCGGTACGGCCCCAGGAGCGCCGGGACCCCGCCCACGAACCGGCGAACGCCCCCTGGCACGGCCTACCGCCCACGAACCGAACGGTTCCACCGTTCCCCCACCCCGGGGAGGCCCCCATCGTTCAGCGCACCACCGTCCCACTGAGCACCCTTCCCCTGAGCGCCGCCGCGCTCGTCCTGCTGGCCACCGCCTGCGGCGCCCCCATCACCGACCTCAGCGAAGCCGAGAACACCGGCGCCTCCGACACCCGCGCCGACCCCGCGCCGACGGTCGACGTCAACGGCGACGGCCACCCCGACCTGCCGATCAGCGGACGCTCCGGTACGGACGGGACCGGCGAACCCTACGTCGGCGCGCTGCTCGGCGGCACCGACGGGCTCTCCCCCGACCGCTCCGTCACCCTGACCCGCGCCGAGTTGGGGCTGGCCGACGACGGCGAGCTCATGAGCGTCCTGGGCACGGGCGACCTCGACGGCGACGGCCACGCCGACCTGATCGTGGACGCCGGGAGCGGGTACGTCGTGTGGGGTGGCCCCGAGGGCCCCACCGGGCAGGCCCAGCCCCTGCCCTGGCTGGACAAGGACGACCCGAGCGACATGTACGCCGTGTCCCTCGTCGTCGGCGACTTCGACGGGGACGGCAGGACCGACGTCACCGTCCTGGACCATCTCCAAGGCAGCCCGATCGGCGAGTACGAGGCCGCCTTCCACCGGGGTCCCTTCGAGCGGGACGGCTCCCCCGCCCAGACCCGCGAGGTGCCGCTGCCCGACGACGCCGGGGACGCCGACCTCGACGTGGTAGACGCCGACGGCGACGCCGCGCTGGACCTACTGCTCGTGCGCAACTTCGACGAGTCCCCCGCGCCCCACCTGGTGCTGCGCTCGGGACCGGACGGCCCCGCGCAGGAGGTCGTCGGCGACACCGCGCCCGGTCACGCGTACGCGACCGGTGACGTCGACGGCGACGCCAGCCCCGACCTGCTCGTCGGGGTGAGCGGCATCCCCAACAACGAGCCGGGGCACGAGGACGAGCTGCACCCGGGCTACGTCGACGCCTACGCGGGCTCCGAGGGCTTCCTGGACGCCGCACCGACCCGGGTCACCCTCGACACCGAGGGTGTTCCCGGCGACTCCGAGGACGGGGACGGGTTCGGCAACGACCTCCTGGTAGCCGACGTCAACGGCGACGGGTACGACGACGCCGTGGTCATGACCGGGCCGTTCCACTCCTTCGAGAGCGCGACCCTGCTGTTCGGCGGCCCCGAGGGACTCACCGGCGAGGGGGCGTCGGCCCTGCCGGTACCCGAGCGCGGCGACCTGGGCTCCTACCGCGCCCACGCGCTCGCCGACTACGACGGCGACGGCCACCCCGACCTGCTGCTGAGCACGGTGCACCCGGCCGCGCCCGACGACGCCGCGGGCTACGCGCTCCACCGGGGCGGCCCCGAGGGGTTCGACCCGGAGCCGGTGGAGTTCACCACCGAGGGACTGTAGGACCGGGAAGGCCAGCAGGACCGTCTTCGAGCGGGGGCCGGTTCGGGTCGTGGACCACGCCCGGACCGGCCCCGCGCGCTCGACCACCCGCCAAGGGCCGACGGTGGGGCGCATGCGGGACGAGCCCAAGGTCCTTTCTGGGAAGGCCCTTCGGCACTTGTGCTCCAAGGAGGCCCAGCTGGGCGAACGGCCAGTTCAGCCGGGGTGACCCGGCGCACCCGGCGGGGGCGGAGGCGGCGACGGGCGCCCCCGGGGCGCGCCTAGACTCGGTGGCGGCCCCTGGACAGCTGCCGGAAAGAGTCTCATGCGCGTGACAGACGGCGATCCCCACCGCCCCCTCGGGCAGGACCGGCTGTCGCTGCCCGAGGTACGCCTGGACGACCTCCTCGACGAGGTCCGGTCCCGGATGTCGGAGATCTCCCGCACGCAGGAGCGCATCCGCACCCTCCTGGAGGCGGTCGTGTCGATCGGCGAGGGCCTGGAGCTCGAACCCCTCCTGCTGCGGATCACCGAGACCGCGACCAGCCTCGTGGAGGCCCGCTACGGGGCGCTCGGCGTGATCGGCCCGGACGGGAACATGAGCCGGTTCATCCCGGTGGGCCTCACCCCGCACGAGATCGACCACATCGAGCACTGGCCCGAGGGCGAGGGCATCCTCGGGCTGCTCATCAAGGAACCCCGGCCGCTGCGGCTGCGCGACGTGCGCGACCACCCCGAGTCCCGGGGCTTCCCCGCGGGCCACCCGCCCATGCACACCTTCCTCGGAGTGCCGATCCGCATCCGCGACCAGGTCTTCGGCAACCTGTACATGACCGACAAGGTCGGCGGCGCGGAGTTCACCGGAGACGACGAACTCCTGTTGCGGGCACTGGCCACGGCGGCGGGCACGGCGATCGAGAACGCGCAGCTCTTCGCGCAGACCCAGAGCCGGGAGACCTGGCTGGACGCCTCGGGTCAGATCACCACCCGGCTGCTGTCCGGCGCCGCCCCGGAGGAGGTCCTGCGGCTGGTGGCCCGGCGGGCCCGGGTGATGGCCCACGCCGACCTCGCCGTGATCGCCATGCCGGGTGAGGAACCCGAGACCCTCACCGTGCGGGTGTGGGACGGCCCGGACGACCCGTGCGGCCAGGTACCGGGGGCGGCCCTTCCCCGTGAACCCGACACCCTGCTGGGCCGGGTCTACCTGAGCGGCACCCCGGTGCGGACGGACGTGGCCGAGTTCGAGCACCTCGGGGCGGGGTTCCTGGACCGCCTGGGGATGGGCCCGGCACTGGTACTGCCCTTCGGCCCCCCGGAGGGCGCGCGCGGGGTCCTGGTGCTCGGCCGCGACCGGGACCGGGAGCCGTTCCAGAGCAGTTGGCTGAGCATGCTGTCCTCCTTCGCCGACCAGGCGGCGGTCGCCCTGGAACTGGCCGAGGCACGGCTGGACTCGGAGCGGCTGAGCGTGCTGGAGGACCGGGACCGGATCGCCCGGGACCTGCACGACACGGTGATCCAGCGCCTGTACGCCACGGCCCTGACCCTGATGGGAACGGTGCGGCGGATCGACGACGCCACGTCGTCGGAGCGGGTGCGGTCGGCCGTCAACGACCTGGACGACACCATCCGGCAGATCAGGTCCACGATCTTCGCCCTCCAGAGCCCGGTCGGCGACGACGCGCCGTCCCTGCGGTCGCGGGTGCTGGAGGTGGTCAACTCCGCCACGGAGTCGTTGGGCTTCGCACCGAGGCTGCTCACCCAGGGACCGGTGGACAACGGGGTGGATGAGGCCACCGGCGCCCATCTCGTGGCGGTGCTGCGGGAGTTGTTGTCGAACGCCGCCCGCCACTCGGGGGCGGCGTCGGTGGACGTGCAGGTCACGGTGGACGAGGACCGTCTGGTACTGCGGGTCTCCGACGACGGTCGGGGCATCCGGGAGGGCACGCACCGTAGCGGGCTGCGCAACGTCGTCTCGCGGGCGCTCGAACTGGGCGGGGCGGCGTCGGTGGACTCGGGGCCGGGTGGGGGCACCTCGGTGGAGTGGTCGGTCCCGTCCCGGACCGGCGGCGGGGCGCCGTAGCCGGGCCCGCCGCGCCGGTCAGGCGGTCTGGTTCATGGACAGCCGCACCGCGTACGCGGCTGCCTGGGTGCGGCGTGCCATGCCGAGCTTGGCAAGGACTCGGGACACGTAGTTCTTCACGGTCTTCTCGGCCAGGTACATCCGGGAGCCGATCTCCCGGTTGGTGAGCCCCTCCCCGATGAGTTCGAGGACGCGCCGCTCCTGTTCGGTGAGTTCGCCCAGCGGGTCCTTGCGCCCGGCCTCGGCACGCAGCCGTTCGAGCATGCGGGTGGTGGACTCGGGGTCGAGGAGGGACCGGCCCTCGGCGACGGTGCGCACGGCGCCGACCAGGTCGGTTCCGTGGATCTGCTTGAGGATGTAGCCGGAGGCTCCCGCCATGACGGCACCGTAGAGGGCCTCGTCGTCGGAGTAGGACGTGAGCATGAGCATGCGGGTGTCGGGGAGCATCGAGCGGATGTCGCGGCAGACGGTGACGCCGTCGCCGTCGGGCAGCCGGACGTCGAGCACGACCACGTCGGGTTCGAGGGCGGGGACCCGGGCCAGGGCCTGCGCCGCGGTTCCGGCCTCGCCCACCACCTCGATGCCGTCCTCTTCGTCGAGGAGCGCTCCGACCCCTCGTCGGACGATCTCGTGGTCGTCCACCAGGAACACCCGGATCGGCGTGTCGGCGACCATCGGGCACACCTCCTCAAGCGCTGGATGCGGTGACCGGGGGCGGCGCGGCCGCCTCGGGTCGTGGGTCGCACGGGGTCGTGGGTCGCCTCCGTCCCCGCTCGGTTGGGGGCGTGACGGAAGGGCCGGCGGCGGGGCCCCGGCCGTGCGACATCACGGTGCGCCTCCCAGCCTAGACAATTCAGATTCGCGACCTATGAGTCGAACGTCCTTTTCTGTTTGGGGCGAGCGTCCCGGCGGGTAGCCCGCACATGGGGACCTTCTCCGTCGCGCCGAGGGCTCGCGACCCTCCTTCTCGACGGCCGCGACCAGCGACGATGGCAAGGGTCGGAACCGAGGGCAGGCCACTTCTGGGGGTCGTGATGACGGGAACAAGCGATAGCGGCGTCTCTGCTCAGGACCGGAGTTGGGTGACGGGATCGGCGTCTCCGCCGGAGCAGAGGAGCGCCTCGGAGGGCACCGAAGGGCTCGCGGACAGCGACCGGTTGAGGACCGGGGCCGACCTCGCGGAGGAGCGCGACACGGCCTTCACGGTCCTGGCCCGCCAGACCTGTTTCAACCTGTTGGCCGCGCACGACATCGGTCGGGTCGCCTTCACCATCGAGGGCGACGCCGCGCCGACCGTGCTGCCGGTCAACTACGCGCTGGTCGACGACGCCATCATCCTGCGGTCGACGTTGGCCGGAACCATCATGCGCCACGCGCGCGGACACGCGGCCTTCCAGATCGACCACTTCGACGAGGAGCGGCACGAGGGGTGGAGCGTGCTGGCGTCCGGCCGCTGCCGATGGGTGCGCGAGCGGGCCGAGCTGGAGCGCATCCCCCAGGGGAGGCTGCCGCACCCCTGGGCGGAGGGGCCGCGTGACCAGGTCCTGAAGATCGTCCCGGGGCGACTGACCGGGCGGGAGGTCCACCGCACCTGAAAAGGGGACACCAGGGGCCGGACCCGGTGAACCCGGGCGCCGGTTCGGGGTGTTTCCTCCCCCGGTACGGGGTATCGGTGGCGGCATGGGAGCACAAAGCCCGCCTTACCGCCGGAGTGTCCCCGACCCGGTCCCGTGTCGCGCGGAGACGATCGTCTCGTGCGACACCGGTCTTCCCCGTCACCGCGCCGCGGCCCCGCGCTCCGGCGCGGAGGCCGCCCCTTGAGGTGCGCGTGGGGGCGGGTCGCACTGGGCGCGGGCGCCGCCGTCACGGCCACCCTCCTCACGGTCTCCGGTACGCCGCTGCTGCTCCACCAGGCCACGGCACTGACCCTGCCGCCGTCGGCGGCGCCCGGCGTTCCGGCCGGGGAAGCGGGCACGGACGCGCTGGCGGTGCGCGTGCTGTCGTCCCGTCCGGACGCGGTCGCGGGAGGCACCGCCCTGGTCCGCGTGGAGGTGCCTCCCCCGGCCGAACCGCACCAGGTGCGGCTGGAGGCGGACGGGTCCGACGTCACCGAGACCCTGCGCCCGGTCCACGCGCCCGGCGACGGGCACGTGCTGGAGGGGGTGGTGACCGGACTACCCGAGGGGACGACCGCGCTGGTGGCCGGGCTCACCGACGAGGCGGTGTCCGCGCACGGGGCGGGCGCCCCCGGCGAGGGGCGCGTGGTGGTCACCAGCCATCCCGCCGCCGGTCCGGTGTTCGCCGGTCCGCACCAGGACCCGTTCGTCTGCCAGACCGGGTCCTTCGCGCTCGCCTGGGGCGGTGATCTGGGCGCTCCACTAGACGAGGACTGTTCGGCGCGGACCGTGGCGGGCTACGTGTACCGCTCGGTCGACGGCCGGTTCCTTCCCCTGCCACGGGAGGACGTGCTGCCCTCCGACGTCGCCCACACCACGACCTCGACCGGGGAGCGGGTGCCGTACACGGTGCGCGTGGAGACCGGAACCGCCAACCGCGCGGTGTACGAGACCGCGGTCCTGCACGACCCGCGTGAGCCCGGTCCCGATCCGTGGAACGCGCCCGAGGGGTGGAACCGGCGTCTGGTGTACACGTTCGGCGGCGGCTGCCCGGGCGGCTGGTTCGTGCAGGGGGCCCGGACCGCCGGGGTGGTGGACCACGGCATGCTGTCCCAGGGGTACGCGGTGGCCTCGGCCTCGTTGAACGTGTTCGGCAACAACTGCGACGACCTGTTGGCGGCCGAGACGATGAGCGCCGTCAAGCAGCGGTTCGTCCTGTCCCACGGGGTCCCCGACCACACGTTGGGCTGGGGGTCCTCGGGGGGCGCCTACCAGTCGCACCAGATCGCGGACAACTACCCCGGACTCCTCGACGGGATCGTGGTCTCCCAGAGCTACCCCGACGTGGGCTTCTCGACGGTTCCGGCGGTCACCGACGCCCTCCTGCTGCGCACCTACGCCGAGGCCCACCCCGACGCCCTGAGCCGGGAGGAGCTGCGCGCGGTGTCGGGGTTCGGGACGTGGGAGGGGATCGGGGCGATGGCCGACGCGGCCGCGCGGATCGACCCGCGGGGCGTGTGCCCGTCGGCGCTGCCCGCCGAGGAGCGCTACCACCCCCGGGACCACCCGGACGGGGCGCGCTGCGACGTGTTCTCGCACGCCCGCAACGTCTACGGCACCGACCCGGACTCCGGTACGCCCCGGCGCCCCCTGGACAACGTGGGGGTGCAGTACGGGTTGTCGGCCCTGGTCGACGGGGTCATCGACGTCGACCGGTTCCTGCACCTGAACGAGCACGTGGGCGGGTTCGACGGCGACGGCGCGGTGGTGCCCGAGCGCACCGTGGGGGACGCGTCGGCGGTACGGTCCGCCCACGACTCCGGGCGGTTGCTGTACGGGGGCGGCGGACTCGCGGAGATCCCGGTCGTGGACCACCGGCCCTATCAGGACCACGCGCCCGACGGTGACATCCACATGCGGTACCACTCTTTCAGCACCCGCGAACGCCTGCTGGCGGCCAACGGCGACGCCGACAACCACGTGATGCTGGTCGAGGAGCACAGCGGCGGGGTGTTCTCCGCCGACCGGCCGGTGGCGGGACGGGCCCTGACCGAGCTCGACGCGTGGGTCACGGCGGCCGGGGAGCTCGCGCTGGAGGAGCCCGGGACGGCCCCGGCCGACCGGCTGCGCCGCACCCGCCCGGAGTGGCTGACCGACTCGTGCTGGGTCGGGGACGAGCGCGTGGTGGCTCCGCAGAGGCCGTGGCCGAAGGGCCGGGGCGACCGCTGCGCCGACGCCTTCCCCACGTACGGCTCACCGAGGACGGTGGCGGGCGGCCCGCTCGCCTCCGACGTCGTGAAGTGCCGGTTGACCCCCTTCGACGAGGCGGCGCATCCGGCGGAGTTCGACGAGCGGCAGGCGGAGCGGGCCGGGGAGGTGTTCGCCGAGGGGGTCTGCGACTGGTCGGTGCCGGGCGAGGGCCAGCGTCCGCCGAGGGGGACCTGGCAGTCCTTCTGACCCCGGGGCGCGTCAGTCCTCGGAGATCCCGTGCAGGATGAGCCCTCCCCCGTAGAGGGGCCGGTCCCGGCGTTCGTGGTCGCTGACCACGTATTCGTCGACGACCGCCAGGAGGCGCCGGTTGAACTCGTGGCGCTCCTCGTCGTTGAGGTGCAGGGCGAACCGCCCGAGGATCTGCACGGTATCGGGATCGGCCGCGCCGAGCTCGGAGGTGAACACGTCCAGCGGTGATGAGCGCTCCTCGGCGGCCATGTCGCGGAGGGGGTCGTCCAACCACCAGGTCGCGTTGGTGGCGCGGTAGGGCTTCTCCAGGGCCCCGGAGGCGCCCTGCCGGACCGGTTCGGCGGTGAGGAACCCGACGTCCACCAGCGTGCGCACGTGGTGGAGCACGGTTCCGGGGTTGGTGTCGAGCCGGTCGGCGAGTTCGCGGTTGGTGCGGTCGGCGATCAGGCACAGACGCAGGATGCGCAGGCGCAGCGGGTGCCCCAGGGCCTTGGCCTCGCGGGCGGTGGCCCGGCGGCGTCGGTTCGGGGCGGGGGGGTCGTTCCGTTCCGTGGGCTGCTCTGGGTCCGGGTCTGCCATGGGGGAAGCCTAGCGGGTGGTGACGCGGAACCGGATCGATTGAAATTTCTCAATCGATCTGTCAATCTCGATTCATGTCCTCCCCCCAAGGGCCCGCGCCCGACCCCCCTCCCGACGGCACCGGCTCCTCCGCTCCCGGCCCCGCGCCCCCGCCCGCCGCCCACGGCGCGCTGGGGGCCGCCTACCGGCGGCTGTGGGCCTCCTCCGGGCTCTCGAACCTGGCCGACGGCGTCATGCGGGTGGCGCTGCCCCTGACGGCCCTGCGCTTCACCGACTCCCCCGTACTGATCGCGGGCGTCACCACGGCCCTGGGCCTGCCCTGGCTGCTCTGCGCCCTGCCCGCCGGGGCCCTGGCCGACCGCGTGGACCGGCGGTGGGCGATGCTCTGCGCCAACCTCGCGCGCGGCGCCCTCGTCGTGCTGCTCACCGTCGGCCTGCTCCTGGACGCGGGGTCCGTCTGGCTGCTGTACGCGGCCGCCTTCCTCGTCGGAACGGCCGAGACCCTGTACGACACCTCGGCCCAGTCGATCCTGCCGCAGATGGTCCACCGCGACCGGCTCTCCCGTGCCAACGGACGCCTGTACGCGGTGGAGCTGACCGCCAACCAGTTCGTCGGCCCGCCCCTGGGCAGTGCTCTGGTGGCCCTGAGCGCGGCCCTGGCCTTCGTGACCCCGGCCGCGCTGTGGGTGGCCGCCGTGGGCCTGCTCCTGCTGGTACGGGGGCGGTTTCGGGTCGACCGCTCGGGCGCGTCCACCACGGTGCGGGCCGACATCGCCGAGGGGCTGCGGTTCCTGTGGCACCACCGCCTCCTACGGTCGTTCGCCGTCATGGTGGGGATCTCCAACTTCGCCACCAGCGCCGTGTTCGCGATCATCGTGCTGTACGCGGTGGGTCCGGACTCCCCCATGGGTCTGAGCGAACCCGCCTACGGCGTACTCCTGACCGCGACGGCCGCCGGAAGCCTGTTGGGATCGCTCGCGGCCGAGTGGGGTGAGCGCGTGCTCGGCCGGGCCTGGTCCCTGCGATCGTGCGTCCTGCTGTTCGCCCTGATGGTGGCGGTCCCCGGGCTGACCCCCAACGTGTGGCCGGTGGCGCTCGGCTTCCTCGTCGGCGGAGTCGGGATCACGGTGTGGAACGTCATCACCGTGTCCCTGCGCCAACGCCTGACACCGGCGGCCCTGATGGGGCGCACGAACAGCGTCTACCGGCTGCTGGCCTGGGGCACCATGCCGCTGGGGGCGCTGACCGGCGGTCTGGTCGCCGAGGTCCTCGGGCTCAGGGCGGTGTTCCTCTGCATGGGGGCGCTCACGCTCGTCCTGCTCGTCCCGCTGTTCCGGCTGGACGAGGCGGCCCTGTCCCGCGCGGGTCAGGCACCGGAACGGTAATCCGATGGACCCGGTCCGGCCGCTCCGGTGAGGATGGCCGCATGCGCGACGTCGACCGCTCCACCCCCTCGCCCCGGTTCGGGCCCACCGACGACGTCGAGGTCCTGGAGGGCGGCAACGTCGCCGCCCGGGTCCTGCGCGTGGGCGCGACCGTGCTCAAGCCCTGGCTGGCCTCCTCCCCGGCCGTGACCGCGCTCCTGCGCCACCTGCGGGAGCGGGGGTTCTCCGGAGCGCCCGACGCGTACGGGGAGGGCCCGGCCGGGTTCCAGCGGCTGGCGTACGTACCCGGCACCCTCGCCGACCGGATGCCGCCGATGACCGAGGCGGAACTCCGGTCGCTGGGCGCCATGACCCGGCGGCTGCACGACCTCACCGCCGGATTCCGGCCCCCGGAGGGCTCCGTGTGGGACCAGCTCTTCCCTCC
This sequence comes from Nocardiopsis sp. NPDC007018, assembly GCF_040635075.1. Taxonomy (NCBI): domain Bacteria; kingdom Bacillati; phylum Actinomycetota; class Actinomycetes; order Streptosporangiales; family Nocardiopsidaceae; genus Nocardiopsis; species Nocardiopsis sp. NPDC007018. The sequence goes on along the minus strand of NZ_JBEYHA010000089.1, from coordinate 2,630 downwards.
CGAGGAACCCGAGGTGGTCTGCCACAACGACCTCGCCCCCTGGAACCTGGTGCGGGGTGAGGACTCCCGCGCGGACGACCCGTGGCCGGAGTCGTGGTGCCTCATCGACTGGGACGGCGCCGGTCCGGCCAGCAGGATGGGCGACCTCGGGTACGCCGCGCACGGCTTCGTCCCCCTGCACGCGGGCGGCGACCCCGAGGCGGACGGGGCGCGGTTGCGGGCCCTGGCGGACGGCTACGGTTGCGACGCCGAACAGCGCCGTGCCCTCCCGGGCGCGGCGCTGCTGCGGGTGCGGGGCATGTTCACGGTCCTGGAGGAGGGCGCGCGAACCGGCCGGCAGCCCTGGGCCCGCCTGCACGCCGAGGGGCACGCCGACCACTGGGGCCCGGCCGCCGACTACGTCGAACGGCACCGGGAGCGGTGGGAGGCGGCCCTGTCGGCGCCGTGACCCCCCGGGCTCGGCGGGGTCAGTCGGGCCGCACCCACACGAACGCGGCGGAGATCGGGTGGCCGCGGAACCGTTCCCACTGGGGTTTGGCCGCCACCCAGCCCTCGTCCACGACCGCCTCGTCCAGTTCCTCCAACCGCCATCCGTGGGCCAGCGCCGCGCTCACGTGGTCGCCGATCAGGTGCACGTGGGTGGTGATGGCGACCTCCTCCCCCGTGGCGTCCGTGAAGTGCGTGGGCATGCCGGAGGCCATGATGAACTGCGGGTGGTAGGAGACCAGCACGCAGCGCCCGCCCGGCCTCGTCAGCCGTCGGGCCTCGGCGTAGAGGGGCGCGAGGTCGGGCAGGTGCTCGTCGATCAGTGAGGCGATGACCAGGTCGTAGCTGTTGCCCGGCAGGCCGGTGGCGCGCACGTCGCCCTGGGTGAGGGTGTCGTGGGCGCCGCGCCGGGCCGCCAACGCGAGCATTCCGGCGCTCAGGTCGACACCGTCCACGTGTGCCACGTCCCGGCCGCGCAGCCACGCCCCGGTGCGGCCGGTGCCGCAGCCGAGGTCGGCGGCGCGGCGGACCCCGGACCAGTCGGGCGCGCGGAGCCTGTCGAGCAGGGCCAGGTCCATGGCGTCGAGCACGGAGTCCTCGTAGGTGCTGGACCAGCCGTCATAGCCGGTGACCACGTCGACCGTGCGGTAGTGGCGGGTGTCGAAGTCCGAGAAGTCAGGCATGGACCCGAGTATGACCGGGGACGGAGCCCGCACGCGAGCGGTTTCGGATGCGCCACAGCGGTGCCCGGGCGCCGTGGGAAAACCCGTTGCGGTGCCGTCCGCGCCCCGTCTACCGTGCTGTCCATGGCAGCCTTCAACGCGATCTTTCGCGGCCAGCACGCCTGGCCCGTGGTCGCCCACGACTTCACCCGTCCGCGGTCCGTTCCACTGGACCGGTAGCGAAACCCCTCCGAGCGCACCGCCGTTTCCGCACCCCGCTTTCCCCGGGGGCGACGTCGGCGGTGCCAGGGGAGGTCGCTTCGGCACGCCTCACGTCCCCGGCGTGACGCGTGCCGCCGACGCGCCCGTGTAGAGCCACCCACCGGTCCAGGCCCGCCCCCGTCCCCTTCCTTCGGACGGGCGGTCGCGGTCCCCCCGGTTCCACCGGTGCGCCCGCCCCCTTGGGGGTGAGGCGCCGGTCCGTGCTGCCCGTCCTCGTCAGACCGCCCCCGAAGGCGGCAGAACGGACCACGCGTGGCACGCCACTCCCGCAGGACCCCCGATCACCGCAGGATCGCCCCCGAGCGAGGGAACGCCGGTCCGGACCACCGGCGGCGCCTCTCCCAGAACTTCCTCGCCGACCCCGGAACCGCGCGCTGGGTCGTGCGGCTGTCCGGCGTGGGCCCCGACGACCTCGTGGTCGAGGTCGGCCCGGGTGAGGGCGCCATCACCCGGTTCCTCGCGGCCGCCGCCCGGCGGGTGGTCGCCCACGAACTCGACCCCCGCCTGGCCGCGCGGCTCGCCGAGCGCTACCGCGACCCGGCCCGGGGCGTGCGGGTGGAGCACGGCGACTTCACACGGTCACGGCCGCCCCGCGAGCCGTTCGCGGTGGTCGGCAACATCCCCTACTCCCGGACCTCCGACATCGTCCGGTGGTGCCTGGAGGCGCCCCGGCTGAGGTCGGCCACCCTCGTCACCCAGCTGGAGTACGCCCGCAAGCGCTCCGGGGCCTACGGGAGGTGGAGCCTGGTCACCGTGCTCACCTGGCCGTGGTGGTCGTGGCGGCTGGCCGGGCGGATCGACCGGAACCGCTTCCGGCCCGTGCCCCGGGTGGACGCGGGCGTGCTGGTCCTGACCCGCAGGACCGCGCCCCTGCTTCCGGTCGGACGCCGGGGCGAGTACCGGCGCGTGGTCGAACTCGGCTTCGGCGGCGTGGGCGGGTCGTTGTCGGCGTCGCTGTCCCGGCGCTACCCGGCCCGGCGGGTGGCCGCCGCGCTGGGGGCGGCGGGCGTGCCCGGCTCCGCACCGGTGGGGATGGTCCGCCCCGACCAGTGGGTCACCATCTTCGAGACCCTGTCCGGTCCCGCACACCGGACGACGCCGCGCCGCCACGACCGGGGGTGATGTGAGCGGGGTCGGCGGGCCCGCCGCCCCCCCGCACAGACGCCGGGCGCCGGGAGCATCATCCCGGCCGGGGTGCCG
>NZ_JBEYHA010000088.1:0-12903 GCF_040635075.1 Nocardiopsis sp. NPDC007018 | reverse complement strand
CCGGTCCGCGCGCAGGCGGGTCATCGGAGCCATGACCACCCGGTTGGGCAGGTGGAGTCGTCCGAGCCGGTAGGTGTCGAGCAGGGGCTGGGTGCCGTTCGTCGCGTTGTCCATGACCAGAGCGTAGAATCTGACATCAGTGTCAGATTCAAGGGTTCGTGTCCAGGGTCACACCACCGGAAACGGAGACGCCGTGCGCATCGGAGAGCTGTCCGCGCGGAGCGGGGTCAGCCCCCGCTCGCTGCGCTACTACGAGGAGCGGGGCCTGCTCGCGTCGGAGCGCACCGCCGGCGGGCACCGCGAGTACGGAGAGGACGCCGTGGACCGCGTCGACCGCGTCCAGTGCCTGCTCGGCGCCGGCCTCAGCACGGAGACCATCCGCGACCTGCTGCCCTGCGTCTACGCCCGGGAACGCGGCGAGCCCGCCCCCGACCTGCTCGACTGGCTCCGTGCCGAGCGCGAGCGGGTGTCCGGGGCGATCCACGGGCTGGAACGCACCCGCGAGGCCCTGGACCAGGTCATCGCGGAGTCCGGGGGGACGGACGTCCGAGGAGCCCCGGTCGGACCGGTTACCCTCACAGACAAGTGACACGAAGCGATGAACAGCACCACGCGTGCGGCGAGGAGACGGCCGTGAACCCTGGCGGAATGGACATGCAGGCCCTGCTCCAGCAGGCCCAGCAGATGCAGCAGCAGCTGGCCCAGGCCCAGCAGGCCCTGGAGGAGGCCGAGGTCGTGGGCACCTCCGGCGGCGGCCTGGTCGAGGTCAAGCTCAGCGGTCGCGGGCAGGTCGAGGACATCACCGTCGACCCCAAGGCGGTGGACCCCGCCGACGCCGAGGAGACGGCGCAGACCGTGGCCGACCTGGTCCTCGCGGCCATCCGTGACGCCGAGGCCCAGGTGGAGCGCCTCCAGCAGGAGAAGATGGGGCCGCTGGCCCAGGGCCTGGGCGGCGGCGGGATGCCCGGCGGCATGCCCGGCCTGCCCGGCTTCTAGGGAGGTCTCGCCGCGCGGATGACGGGCCCCGGGGTGAGGCGGCCCGTTCCTCGCGGCCACCGGCCACCGCGTCGCCGTGCCGCCGTCCGGCTGCCCCAGCGGCACCGGGTGGCGGCACCCGGCCTGCCTCGGCGACACGGAACGGACCACGACCCGGGCACCGTCGCGAGAGGTCACCGCCCCCCGATACGGTGGGGGAGGGCCAGGAGTGGCCCCGCCGGGCCCCTGGCCCGGTTCCGACCGAGTGGGTAGGCATGTACGAGGGCGCGGTACAGAATCTGATCGACGAGCTGGGGCGACTGCCCGGCGTCGGTCCGAAGAGCGCGCAACGCATCGCCTTCCACCTGCTGTCCGCCGAACACGCGGACGTCAAACGCCTGGTCAACGCACTCGTCGAGGTCAAGGAGCGGGTGCGCTTCTGCTCGATCTGCGGCAACGTCGCCGAAGAGACCGAGTGCCGTATCTGCCGTGACGCCCGCCGCGACGCCGCCGTCATCTGCGTCGTCGAGGAGTCCAAGGACGTCGTCGCCATCGAACGCACCCGCGAGTTCCGTGGTCGCTACCACGTGCTCGGGGGAGCCATCAGCCCCATCGAGGGTGTGGGCCCCGACGACCTCCGGGTCAAGGAGCTCATGACCCGCCTGGCCGACGGCCAGGTCACCGAGCTGATCCTGGCGACCGACCCGAACCTGGAAGGGGAGGCCACCGCGACCTACCTGGCGCGGCTGGTCAAACCCATGGGCCTGAAAGTCACCCGGCTGGCCAGCGGGCTCCCCGTCGGCGGCGACCTCGAATACGCCGACGAGGTCACTCTCGGGCGAGCCTTCGAAGGCCGCCGCAGCCTGGAGTTCTAGCTCACACTTCCCCGTAATCGGGCCGAAATATGAGTAACCTCCGCTCTGGCGGGTAGCCCCGAACATCGGTGTGTCAAGACGCCACGCCCTCCCTCCGCAGGTCGGGCGGGGTGCCGTGTGCGTCCCTGGCTACACTCCATTGTTAATTGTCTTGATCCCAACTCCTCAGGAGCATCGATCGTGGCCCTAATCGTGCAGAAGTACGGTGGGTCTTCCGTGGCTGACGCGGAAGCCATCAAGCGAGTAGCCCAAAGGATCGTGGCTCAGAAAAAGGCGGGACATGACGTCGTGGTCGTGGTCTCGGCCATGGGCGACACGACCGACGAACTGCTGGACCTGGCCGAACAGGTCTCCCCGATGCCCCCCGCACGCGAGCTCGACATGCTCGTCACCGCGGGCGAGCGCATGTCGATGGCCCTCGTGGCGATGGCCATCGAGAACCTGGGCTACGAGGCCCGATCCTTCACCGGCTCCCAGGCCGGGGTCATCACCACGTCGCTGCACGGCAACGCCAAGATCATCGACGTGACCCCCGGCCGTATCCAGGAGGCCATCGGCGAGGGCTCGATCTGCATCGTGGCCGGGTTCCAGGGCGTCTCCCAGGACACCAAGGACATCACCTCCCTGGGTCGTGGCGGTTCCGACACCACCGCCGTCGCCCTCGCGGGCGCGCTCAACGCCGACGCCTGCGAGATCTACAGCGACGTTGACGGCGTGTTCACCGCCGACCCGCGCGTCGTTCCCTCCGCACAGCGCATCCCCCAGATCTCCTACGAGGAGATGCTGGAGATGGCCGCGAGCGGCACGAAGATCCTGCACCTGCGCTGCGTCGAGTACGCGCGCCAGTACAACATTCCCCTGCACGTCCGTTCGTCGTTCAGCCAGAAGCCCGGAACGTGGATCGTTTCGGAAGTCGAGGAAAGCGAAGGCATGGAACAGCCGATCATCTCCGGGGTCTCCCACGACCGGAGCGAAGCCAAGATCACCGTCGTCGGCGTCCCCGACAAGGTCGGTGAGGCCGCGACCATCTTCAAGGCGCTCGCCGAGGCCGAGATCAACATCGACATGATCGTGCAGAACGTGTCGGCGGTCTCCACCTCCCGCACGGACATCTCGTTCACCGTCCCCAAGGACTTCGGCAAGGTGGCGGTCGCCGCCCTGAAGAAGGTCCAGGAGAAGGTCGGCTACGACTCCCTGCGCTACGACGACAAGATCGGGAAGGTCTCGCTGATCGGCGCGGGCATGCGCTCGTACCCGGGCGTCACCGCCCGCTTCTTCGACGCGATCGCCTCCTCCGGCACCAACGTCGAGATGATCTCCACCTCGGAGATCCGCATCTCGGTGATCGTCGAGGAGGATCAGGTCGACGCGGCGGTCCAGGCCGCGCACAGCGAGTTCCAGCTCGACGCCGACCAGGTCGAGGCTGTCGTCTACGGAGGTACCGGCCGATGAGCAACCGTCTCCCCACCCTGGCCATCGTCGGCGCCACCGGCGCCGTCGGCACCGTCATGCTCGACATCCTCACCCAGCGTGAGAACGTGTGGGGCGAGATCCGGCTGGTCGCCTCGGCGCGCAGCGCGGGCAAGGTCCTGAGCGTGCGCGGCGAGGACGTCGTCGTGCAGGCGCTGGCCCCCGAGGTCTTCGACGGCGTGGACGTCGCCATGTTCGACGTTCCGGACGAGGTCTCCAAGGAGTGGGCCCCGATCGCCGCCGCCCGCGGTGCCGTGGCCGTCGACAACTCCGGCGCGTTCCGCCTGGACCCCGACGTCCCGCTGGTGGTTCCCGAGGTCAACGCGGACCAGGTGCGCAACCGTCCGCGCGGCATCATCTCGAACCCGAACTGCACCACCCTGTCGATGATCGTGGCGATCGGTGCCCTGCACCGGACCTACGGCGTCAAGGAGCTCGTGGTCTCCTCCTACCAGGCCGCCTCCGGCGCCGGCCAGGAGGGCATCGACGTCCTGCGCGACCAGATGGCCAAGGCGGGCGGGGACCGCGCCCTCGGCGACAGCGCGGGCGACATGCGCGCGGCCGTCGACGAGCTCGGCCCCTTCCCGGCGCCGCTGGCCTACAACGTCGTGCCGTGGGCGGGTTCGCTCAAGGACGACGGTTGGTCCTCGGAGGAGCTGAAGGTCCGCAACGAGTCCCGCAAGATCCTGGGGCTTCCGGAGCTGAAGGTCTCCGCGACCTGCGTGCGGGTGCCGGTCATCACCACGCACTCACTGGTGGTCCACGCGACCTTCGACAACGAGGTCACCGCCGACGCCGCCCGTGAGCTGCTGGGCGGCGCCGAGGGCGTCAAGGTCCTGGACGACCCCGCCAACGGCGAGTTCCCGACCCCGAACGACGTCGTGGGCACCGACCCGACCTGGGTCGGCCGCATCCGGCAGTCGATCGACGACCCGACCTCGCTCGACCTGTTCCTGTGCGGGGACAACCTGCGCAAGGGCGCCGCGCTGAACACCGCGCAGATCGCCGAGGTCGTCGCCAAGGAGTTCACCCAGGCCTAGCGCGCACGTCACCGGGCTCCGGTCCGGGACGACGACACCGGGGCGGTGGTCCGTTCCCTCCCACCGAGGGGGCGGGCCACCGCCCTTCGTCGTGTACGCCCCGGGCTACCTGCGGCTCCGGGGGCGGGCGAGGGACAACTTGTAGAGAAGTCGACACTGCTCCACCGATCCGATGAGGTCGGAGGTCTCGACCGGGCGTTCGCCGCAGTAGTGGGTGCGTTCGACGACCAGCACCTGGACACCCGGGGCGGAGTCCAGGAGTGCGGCCTCGGCGTCGCGCAGGGCGCGGACGCCGACCTCCTCCACCACCCGGTCGACGGGGAACCCGGCGGCGCCCAGGCGTTCGAGGGTGCCGGTCTCGGTGGCGTCGAACGGCGTGCGCAGGGTGCCCGCGGTGAGGATCGCCGGTTCCCAGGACCGGTGCAGGGTGACCGGCCGGTCGGCGGAGAGCCCCCGCGAGGTGGTGCGGTACACGGGGTCGCCGTCGCGGAGCCGGAGCCGGGTGCTCAGGGGCGCCGTACAGCGCTCCTGTTCGGTACGGACGTTCTCGCGGGTCAGTTGACCCAGGCCGGAGCCGGAGGTGGCGTCGGTCCTGGACAGCCGGAAGGTCTCCGGGGCGGTCCGCACGAAGTAGCCGGAGCCCGGCCGGGCCTCCACGAGGCCCTCGGTGACCAGGAGGCGCAGCGCGGTGCGGGAGATCTGTTCGCTGACCCGGTAGGAGCGGGCCAGACGGGTGCGGGAGGGGAGGCGGGTGCCCGGGGTGATCTCGCCGTTGAGGATCGGTTCACGGAGCTGGTCGGCCAGCCAGAGGTAGCGAGGTTGCCTGGACACCGCTCACCCGACCTCTGTCGCGTCCCTGGTCGGAGGAGTGGCTCTCGCCAGGCGTGCGGGTCGGTGGTGGAGGGGGGCCGTGCCGTCACCGTGGTCGGTACCGACGCCGGGCCGGAGGGAGGGAGTGGACCTGCCAGTTCGCCGAAGCTCGCCCATGGTTCCAGTAAAGCAGTGGGAAGGCCTGGTGGGGGGCGCTACCCGAAAGTAGTCACGGCTGGGATGGCCTCACCACGGAATCGGAGGCGCCTGAGCCGTTGCCGGGAAACGCCCGAAAACGTCGGAATGTACGTGACTGGCAGCCGCGAATTACTACCCTATGTAACTAGACAGTCACTTCTTGCTTGGGGGAGTCATGATCACGAACCTGTCGGTGCTGGCCGATCGAGCGGACCTCTCGCAGATGTCGTACGAGGGTGGCCGCGCCGTCGCCTGGATGAGCGGTATCACCGGGGTCCTCATCGGTCTCGTGTTCCTCGCGATCGCCGTGCTGGTGATCGTCGCGATCGTCTCGACCCTGATCAACAGCGACACGTCCGGTGGGGGCAAGCTCCTGTGGATCATCTTCATCCTCTGGTTCCCGCTGTTCGGCGCCGTCGCCTGGTTCGTGGTGGGCAAGAAGGGGCACCTCAACCGCTTCCTCGGCATCGACAAGGGGAGGGCTCGGCACACCGTGCCGGGAAGCGTCGGGCAGCACAGCAACATCCCTCCCGACCAGACCGGCCTCGGCAACGCCTGAGCACGAGCGAAGGGGCCCCGGGTCATCTGGGGCCCCTTCGTGTTGTCCACAGCCTGTGGACAGATCGACGTGTCGACACGTCGACGTCAGGCCTGGAAGCAGGGGCCCGGCTCCATGACGGTCTCCAGGGCCGTGTACCGGCCGCCGGGTCCCCGGACCAGACGCCGCAGCCCGGTCACGGCGGCCCGGGGGATCGGTCCGTAGACGTGGGGGAACAGGACCCCGGCGTCCACACCGGGCGGCGGGGCCGGTGCGGCCGCCTCCCACCGCACCTCGGCGTCCACCTTCCCGGTGTTCACCACCAGCACGACCAGCGCCTGCTCCGCAGCGGAGTAGAGGGCGTTGGCGACCGCCAGCATGGTGGCCTCGTCCGGGGAGGCGTGCAGGAACCCCTCGGTAAGCAGGGACTCGGCCTCGACGTTCCCGCCGGAACGCCAGCGCGAGAGTTCGGTGAGATGCAGGATGTGAGCCATGCACCGGACGGTACACGTTCGACCCCCGCCCCGCCGGGCCGCCACGTGCGCGGCCTACCCCGGCTGTCGGCCGTTGGCGAAGTCGTCCCGCCTGGAGGCGTGGTGCCACGCGATGTCGCGCCAGTGGTTGTGCTGGGCGATCACGTCGGGGTCCTCGATGATCTCGCCGCCGAGGAAGACGTCGGAGTCGTCGAAGTGCATCTTGAGCAGGGTGTGCGAGTCGAACAGCCAGTAGTCGTGCTGAGGTAGACCCGCCGTTTCGGCCTGGACCCGTTCGAGGTAGCGGATGTCCTCGCCCGCGCCGTTGGTGAACTGGGCGCACCACACCCCGAAGCGGCTGTAGTCGGTGAGAGGGACCGTCACCACCCGGACACGGGAGAAGCGCTGTCCTGCCGCAGTGGCCTTCCTGATCATGTCGAGCCAACTCCGCATCCAGGGGAGATCGTCGGGTTCTCCGGCGAGGAACTTGCGGAGTGACGCCCGTTCATGCGGTGCGCCGTAGTGGTCGCGGGTTTCCAGGCGGAAGGCCGTGTGCTCGAAGGAGTCGAAGAGCTCCCCGAACTCCGGCCCGGGTTCGATGAACCTGTTCAACGGGTTTCCTCCTGCTGTCTGAAACTCTCCATGGAGCGAGTTCGATGGTGTGGGTGTCCGGGTGCCCCCGCCGACGCGGTCCGAGTGCCTGCTGCACACCTCACGTGCTGCCCTGGTCCAGGGTCAGGCGGGCGGCCTCGGTCTCGTGGCCCTACACCGGGTGCCTCCATGTACCCAGGCTGGAGCGGAGGGAGTGGACACCGCTCCTCGCGTCGGCCTCCAGGTTGAAGGAGCACAAGCCGGGCCACCCCGCTGCCTCCAGCAACGTGTACGCCTTCGTGAAAATGGTCAGAGCCCTCGTGCCGTTGCAGGTGACCGAACCGTCCGGCCAGATGTGCGCCCAGTCGCCGTCCTCTCCCAGGGCGACGACGGGCACGGCGCCGCCCTTCCAGGGGCGCCCTCCCACGGCGATGTACAGCTCCGGGCAGGTGAGCACCAGATGGGTCAGCCTGTCGTTGTCGAGGAGGTCCCGCGATCCCTCGGGGAAGACTGCTCGGTCGGTGGCCTCCTCACCGGTTCCGGGGAATCTGCGCCGGGCCCCGCGCTGGCCGCGGTCGCGCATGAACGAGGCGTCACGGGCCAGTGGTCCGCTGGCGGTGGCATGGCCCGTCCTGCGCAGGGCGACGACGGGGGTGGGCCCGTCCTCGGGGTAGGGCGCCCATGGGACCACCAGTCGGGCATCGCGGTCGACGCGTTCCACCCATGCGAGGGGAACCCGTTGGACCGCGCACGTGGCGATGAGGGCGTCGAAGACCTCGGACGCGCCCGGATCAGTGCCGGTAACCACCTTCACGTTGGTTCCCGCGAGGCGGTCGCGAGCGTGCGCGGCCACGTTGGAGTCGATCTCCACGCTCGTCACCGATCCTGCGGGGCCGACGAGGGACGCCAGGATGGCGGCGTTCCACCCGGTGCCGGTTCCGATCTCCAGCACGCGCATGCCTGGTTCGATCCCGGCCGCCTGGATCATGTCCGCCATGAGCTGGGGCGCGGAAGACGACGACGTTGGAGTGTTCATCGGCCCGTCACTGCCGTCGTTGGCCTGCGTGGTGACGTAGTCATCGCTGTAGACGGCACTCGCCCACCCGTCGGGATCTTCGGTTCGGTCGAGTGCCGCACCGACCGCGCTGGGCCAGATGACGTCGGGGATGTACTCGTGACGGGGGCGGGTCGAGAAAGCGGCCCGGATGGCGTCGGTGGTGTCCAGCCGACGGGTCAGGGCGGAGTGGGCGTGGTGGAGGTCGGGCACGTCCTTACACCCTCCCCTTCCCTTTGCACAGCGGGCATTGCATGGGCTCTTTGTCCTTCCAAGGCCCTTGTCCGTCCCCGCCAGGGAAGATCCATCCGCTTCCTCGGCAGTTGTCGCAGTCTGCGGCGGAGGGATTGAATGGCTTGCTTCGGAGTGGGGTGCCGCTGGTTGACGTCCATGTCGTCGAACACGCCGGGGAGCCCGTACTCCGGGTGAACGTCACCCACTCGGAGGGATGGACTAGCAGCACCGGACCCCGTGTGTTCTTGGAGTCCCGCAGTCCGACGAGGTCGGGAATGCGGTCGGCGATCGCCGCCTCAACGCACCCGTCATCGCCGCTGCCACCGGATGTGAAGAAGTCGCCGTCGTCGAACGGATTCTGGGTCACCTGTCCTCCTTGGTGGAAACGTCGTACGCCGAGTCCGGTTCGAGCCCGACCGACTTGAGGTAGTCGAAGAGGGGAACGGACTCGGCTGAGGTGATGTCTCGCCACCGCACGTGCCGCCGCACGGTGGTGGGGTCGTCTGTCATCTCGACATGGCGCCAACGTCCCTCGTCGTCGTAGGCCATGGCGGCGGAGCGGTCGTCGTCGAAGAGCCAGTAGTCCTCGTTGGGGACTCCCAACTCGTCGGCGATGGCGCGAGGCAGGACGCGGACGTCCTCGCCCGCCCCTACGTTCGCCGGGTAAGCGCAGGTCATCTCGAACTTCGCGTACGTGGACAGCGGCTCGCTGACGATGTGGACCCGGCTGATGGAAGCCCCCCGGATCTTGATCGCCTCGACCTTGCCCCTCCATCGCTCACGCCAGGCAAGGTCTTGGGGCAGGCCCGCTCGGAAGCGTTCCAGGGGAGCGCGCTCGTTTTCGGCGTCGTAGAAGTCCAGGGTCTCCAACCTGAACACCCGGTGCTGGAAGTCGTCGAAGATCTCACGGAACTCTTCTGGGTTCATGATGGTGCCCATGGCGTCCCCTCGGGGGTACTGGAACAGCACGGTAGTCTCAAGTGTGACCTAGCAGGGCGCGGTTGGCGATACTTGTCGGCATACTTTCCGACTTAATTTGGACTAGGGGTGAGAAGGTTCTTGCCGGACGCTACGCGGGCTGAGGGGGCGAAGCGCCGCCTTGCCGCCCTCCTACGAGGATCTCGTCTGGACAGCGGGTTGTCCGGCCAACAGCTCGCGGACGCCCTCGGCTGGTCCCAGTCGAAGATCTCCAAGATCGAGAACGGTCGGACTCGGCCCTCGGTCAGCGATGCGGAACGGTGGCTCGGCGCGTGCGGCGGATCGACGGACCTCGTCGATCGGGCACGCGAACTGACCGACGCCGCTCTGGTCGAATCCCGACACTGGCGTGTGGCCCACTCCGAAGGATTGGGGCAGGGGCAGCGTGAAGTCGGCCTTCTTGAGGACAGGGCTACAGAGGTGCTCTCCTTCCAGCCCTCGCTCATCCCCGGTCTGTTGCAGACCGCCGAGTACGCCAAGCAAGTGCTGACCTTGTCGAACCTCTCGGGCCAGAAGGACATCGCGGCAGGGGTCGCCGCCCGTCTACGGCGTCAGGAGGTGCTGTATGGAGACGGGCGGAGGTTCAGGTTCCTTGTCACCGAAGCCGCTCTTCGCTGGTACCCCACCACCGCGAAGATCCTTCCCGCACAGCTCGACCGTCTCCAGGCGGTCAGCACGCTCTCGGCTGTGGAGCTACGTGTTCTTCCCCTGAACTCGGCGTTCGGGCAGAGGCAGAACAACGGCTTCCTGCTGTATGAGATCCCGGATGAGTCGACCGTGATCGTGGAGACGTTCACGCGCGAGCTGTCCATCGCGGAGCCCGACGAGGTCGCCCAGTATCGGGACGTCCACGAGACTCTCACGGAGCACGCCTTGTCAGAGGAGGAGTCCCGCGCCTTCATCCGGGACCTCGCTGCCTCCCGCCTCGCCTGACCTGCGAAGGCTTCGGTTTCCTCGACGTAGCCATCATGCCAAGTCTAGTCTCACATAAGTCTGACGCGGAGACGGTAGTGCGGCGGTGGGCCCCGGCAGGGAACCCGGTCCGCGTCCCTGCCTCATTTTCTCGGGTCGCTCTGGGCCGTGTTGAGGAAAGCCCGCCACTCGGGACCGGGGAAGGTGAGCGCGCCCAGGTCTCGATGCTTGGTGTCGCGCATCGCGTTGCCTACAGCCGACTCCGCCACTTCGACACAGTTGGTGTTCCTGCCACTGTAGGAACTCTTGCGCCAGTCGGCTGCGTCGAAGGATGGCGCGTTCATGGATGTGGTCCTTGTCAGCTGTCGATTTCTTGAGCGATGGACCCGATCAATTGAGTGGATTCGTCGGGATTCAGCGCGCTTGCCCTCAGGGTATCGATCTCCTCGCGGTAGAAGTCGATCTCGTGTGCTTCCTCCAGGAAGAAGGTCGAGATCTTGTGCTCTACATGCACGACACTCTTCGAGTTGGCAAACGCCATGAGCATGAACGACCCGTCCAAGCCGCGATGTCCCCCCAGCGAGAACGGGAGAACGCGTACAGACACGTTGGGGCGCTCAGCGGTTTCGATGATGTGTCGGAGCTGGCGAGACAGCGCCTGCGCCGGGAGCAGCGGCCGCCGTAGAGCGGACTCGTCGATGATGAACTCCAGATGTGGAGGGGTGCTGCGTGTGATGAGCGCTTGCCGCCCCATCCGAGAGGCAACGCGGACCTCCAGGTCGGGAGCGGCCACACCACAGGCGTTCATCAATGCACGGATGTAGTCCGGAGTCTGTAGAAGGCCAGGAACGACGAGTGGCTCCAGGTTGACGATTTCGGTCGCCTCGGACTCCAGCCGCATGAGAGTCTGCGAGTCCCGTGACATGCCGCCTTGTTTCTCCCACAAGCCGGGTTCGTTCACCGTTGCCGCTGTCTCGACCAGGCGATCCCGCTCATGACCTGTCACGCCGTAGATGGCCAACAGGGATGCGACGTCTGCTGGAGTGACCCCCTGCTTACCGGTCTCGATCTTCGAGATCTTTGACTGCTGCCAGCCAAGCTGCCCGGCGACCTTGGTGCTACTGAGTTTTCGTGTCTCACGGATCGCTCGGAGCTCAGCGCCCAAGCCACGTCCCGCGACGGTGGGTTGTATTGACCCCACATGCCCTCCTGTCCTGCGGCGTACCACCGTGAGCCTAGCGGGGGCCGCGCTTCGCGCTTCGCGTCGTCCTGGCGGTTCAGTCTGCCCTCTCATGCTTTCTTCTGCGAATCTCTAGCATGCGACTCGAATATATGCTTACATCATGCCATCGCATGGCTCGTTGGTGAAACTTGGAGGCGGTATGGCTGGCAAGCGCAATGGAACGGGCGGGTCTGGTGGCGAGTGGAAGCAGTTCGGGAAACAGGTGGGGGAATTGCGGGAGGTGGCTGGGCTCAGCGCTCATGACCTGGTGATGCGGGAGGTGTGTGAAGCTTCCGAACTCCGCCGGGTGGAAGAGGGCAGCCCAGTACCGCGTCATCTCGCGGAGTACCTCGACCGCAAGCTCAACGCCCAGGGAAGCCTGGTCAACGCCTGGGCCCGTTCCACGCTCAACACTCATCTGGAGTCGGGGGCTCGCCCGCACGAACTCGACTCCTCAGTGAGCAGCCTGCGTGAGTTCCACCCAGGCGCACTTCCTACCACAGTCCAGACTCACGCCTACGCGACCGCGCTCAGGCGGGCGTGGGGAAGGGCCGGGGGCCGGTCAACGACCGGTTGGAACAGCACCGCTTCGCTGCGGGTGGTGGTCAACGAGGCCGCAGTGCGGACCCCGGTGGGCGGGACCAAAGTGATGCGCGAACAGCTGAGCCGCCTCATCAGTTCCATGAGGGGCGGAGGCCTGTGTCTCCAGGTCATCCCCGCTGTTGTGGCCGAACATCCTTGCCCGATGGGGCCGTTTCGTCTCCTGTCCCTGGGACCGGTGTACACGGTCGCCCACCTCGTCTCCCCTTGCGGGGACGGTCAGCTCATCTCCGCACCCCAGGAGGCCCGGGCGTTCGCTGACCTGTTCGAGGACCTACGCGGGGAGGCGCTTCCGGTCAGCGAGTCCCTGGACCTGCTGGTCCACATCGCCGATTCCCTCAAGCCCCAGGAAGCACACAAGGCGATCACCAGCGGGGACGAGGAACGGGCACTGGCCGTGCTTTCCACGCCCCGGGCCGCTCATCGCTGAGGACCAAGAGAAAGGCTCTGGCGGGTGCGGCAACACCCCCAGAGCAGGCCGACAAGACCATCCATCAAGAAAGCGAGTTGTCGACATGACCATTGTGCCGCATGTGAGCCCTGCGCGCTGGCGAGCGAGGATCTATCTGGGAAACCTCTCTCGGATGAGCACCGTCCGCGAGGACCTGCGCGCGGATCTGGCCTGGTTCGGGGAGGAACTGGCAGAAGCGGTCGTCCTGTGCGGAAGCGAGATCGTGGCCAACGCGATCGAGCACACACGCTCCGGCGACCAGGACGGCCGAGTGCTGCGGGCGCTCTTCGAGTCCGAGCCCGGAGTGCTGCGCCTCGTAGTCGTGGACGACGGAGCCCGTGAGTCCGGCCCGGAGATCCCGGTGGGCCGCTCGGCGGAGGACTGGCTGACCGCCGAACGTGGCCGGGGCCTGTTGATGGTGGACGTGCTCGCCGCGAGGTGGGGCGCGTACCCGATCGTCCCGTTCCCCTTCTGCTCCGACG